>JBIIWK010000272.1:0-4333 GCA_044338955.1 Burkholderiaceae bacterium | reverse complement strand
CTAAAATCGTATCTGACCAATCTGAACGGGCGCTGGGTGAACCTAAACGCACACTTCAGAAAAAAGCATCGCCGCGCACCCGCCCAGCGGTGCGCTTAGGTCTGAACCAAATCCTGGGTTTGCCTGAGGCTGCCGCGCAAGCGCTGCTTGAGGCGCGCCAAGCTGGGCTGTTTCTGGATACACAAGATCTTGGTCGGCGTGCAGACCTCAATCAAGCTGTTTTGCAACAACTTGCCTTGGCCGGCGCCTTGCATGGGTTAAGCGGGCATCGCCGCCAGGCTGCCTGGCATGCCGCAGCCAGTGTGGCCACCAAAGGCCTCTTGCGCGAGGCCGAGCCAAGCGAAGACGAACAACCTCAGTTGTTGCCCCCTACCGAGGCGCACGATCTTGTGACAGATTATCAGCGTCTGGGCTTTACCCTCGGGCGCCATCCGTTAGCGTTGCTGCGCCCAGCGCTCACCCGCTTACGCTTTGCGCAGGCGACCACACTGGCGCAACTGCCGCAAGGGCGTTTGGCACGCGCCTGTGGTTTGGTCACCATGCGCCAGCGTCCGCAAACAGCTAAAGGCGTGATCTTTGTCACCCTCGAAGACGAAACTGGCTCGATCAATTTGATCGTGCGCGCTGAACTGGCGGTGCGCCAGCGCCGTGAGTTGTTGCAGGCTCAGTTATTAGCCGCCATCGGCACCTGGCAAAACTCACAAGGCACGCAGCACTTATTGGTGGGGCGCTTCGAAGATCACTCACACTTGTTGGCAACGATTGGGGCTGAACAGGCGCTTTAACCGCCTCCCCAGAAAGCGTCGAGGCTTTATACTAACGATCATTCTTTATTAATGACCGGACTCATCATGTCAGACCTTAAACTTCGAATCGCAGAATCAGTCAAAGACGCCATGCGCGCGAAAGCAAGCGAGCGTTTAGGCACTTTGCGATTTTTACAAGCCGCCATCAAGCAAAAAGAAATCGACGAGCGTAAAGACGTGACCGATGCCGACGTCACTGCAATTATTGAAAAGCAAATCAAGCAGCGCCGCGAGTCAATCGCAGCCTACGAGCAAGCGGGCCGTACTGAAACCGCCGCACTCGAAACTGCCGAGATGGCTGTGCTGAAAGAATTTTTGCCACAGGCCGCGACCGAGGCCGAAGTCAATGCGGCCATTGATGCGGCTATGGCAGAAGTGCAAGCGCAAGGCATCACCGGTAACCCCGCAATGGGCAAGATCATGGCGATCTTAAAGCCTGCTCTGGCGGGGCGCGCTGATATGTCAGCGCTCTCTGCGCTGGTAAAAGCAAAGCTAGGCTAAAAACAGACAGCGGGCCCCGCCCGCTGTGTCTTCGCTTATCGGTCGCCCTTCAGGCAACTTTGGTTTGCGGCTTCACTTTCAGTACCTTGAACGACGCAGACGCCTTGGCAATCAATTTGCCTTCGGTGTCTAGCACCTCGCCTTCACAAAACGCAATCGACGAACCGCGACGCAAGCAACGCGCCTGAATCGTTAGATCCGTGACAGCCGGCTCAAAACAACTGACTGTAATGTCGATGGTGGCCATTCCCAGGCCCAACGGGTCGATCGAGCGACCCGCAGCACTCAGTGTGAAATCCAACAAGCTCATCAGGGCACCACCATGGATGGCTCTACGGCTATTGAGCAAGTCTTCGCGGATTTTTAAACGCGTGACCGCGCGATCGTCCTCGCACAAGACAGGCTCAACGCCTAAAAATTTCAAGTACGGAATTTCAAGGCCGAAGTAAGTAGAGGGTTCAAACATTTCAGACACGGTCAACTTTGTAGTGTTAAGTAGATTTGCAAAAGAGAATCGACTCGCAACCCACAAACGCCCGAGGGCAATCTTTGAGCTGCGATTCTGGCCTCGCCAAGTAAAATTCTAGTGTGGTGGGGCAAACAAAAAATGCTACTTCTTGTTCACAGGCCGAGCGCTCGGCATATAGTTTGTGCAGGTTGACACCCCAAACTGCAAGGCAGAGTGCATGGCAGAAATTGCTGCGGCATCCCAGATATTGATGCCAGCAACTGTGGTGGTAATTTCAGTATTTTGGTCGTCGAGAGCCCGAATGTCGACCTGGCCGTAACGACTGCCGCCTAAGCCACCCGTGACTGAGACTTGCGCCGTACGCGTGGCCGTATCGAGCTGCCCTTTGATCGGAAACTCGCCGTCGTTCGCCCAACATTGCTGCGCTTGTAGCGTCGCGAGCTTGTAGGCCTCTTGGTACGAGCGCTGCAACACAAAGGTTTCTTTAGGCGAGCCGGATGAGCTGATTCCGATACAGCCGGTAGTCAGCAAGGGAATCAACACGGCAAGCCATTTAAGATTATTCAACATAGCAACCTTTTTTACGTGAAGTTCAGCGTCTTTGACGAACACTTAGACTCGCCTGATTATTATTCAAGTACTTTTTGTCCTTGTTCAACAACTTTCGATCGTCACACGAGCGAGATTGTCTCTGAGGGCTGCAAAGAGTTAAAAGCACGACAGGTATTTTAGCGTTAATGTGACCCCGACCCTGTCAGACTCTGTGACTACCTTTTAATTCACCACCCCTACCGAGATTTACCCCGCCAATGTCCCCCCAATACCCCCCTATAGACAATTCCCCTGCAGCGCACCCCGCTTGGAGCGTCATCGCGGCCTTGTTTGGCCTGACTGCCGTCGCACTCGGTGCTGTGGCCGCGCACGCCGTGGCTGACGCACAAGCCGCACAGGCGCTTGAGCGTGCCTCGCTGTATCAATTGATTCACGCTCTTGTCTTGCTTTATGCCACGGGTTTAACGGGTAAGGCGGCCCTCCTCGCGCGCGCCCTCTTCGTCGTTGGTATGGTCTTATTTTGTGGCTCAATCGAGCTGAAGTATCTGTTTTCAGTGACGCAAGCCGCAGCATTTGCACCGGCTGGCGGCATCGCACTGATGCTGGGCTGGCTGATGCTAGGCGTGTCGGCCCTGACCCGCCCAACCTCAAAAAGTTGACGTGCCCGCCCCGCACGCCGCACCCAAGGTCAAAAAGTTCAAGCGTCAACCCCCGCGCGCTACACGCAAGCCCGCATCAATGGTAAAAAGGTACTTGGTGAGTGCTTTACTCAGCATTATTTTTTGACTTTTTTTTGACTCTTGATAAATACAACGACCCATGACCATACGAGACAAAGCTTATATCGTTGGTGCCTACGAGCACCCTACTCGGAAAGCACCCGATAAGTCGGTTGCACAAATCCATGCCGAATCCGCCAAAGGCGCGCTGGCCGACGCCGGCCTGTCGCTGAGCGACATTGACGGCTACTACTGTGCTGGCGATGCCCCAGGACTGGGCATGCTCAACATGGCTGATTACATGGGGCTCACAAACCTGCGCCATGTCGATTCAACCGAAACAGGTGGCTGTTCATATCTGATCCACGTGTCGCACGCGGCTCAGGCAATCGCCGCCGGCAAATGCAAAATTGCACTGATCACGCTGGCTGGCCGCCCACGCTCAGCTGGCTCGTCAGGCATGCAGGCTCGCAGCTGGGGCGCTGACATCCCTGATGTGCCGTTTGAAGCGCCTTTTGGTCCTGTCACGGTGAACAGTTACGCCATGGTTGCAGCGCGCCACATGTACGAATACGGCACGACGGCAGAACAACTGGCTTGGATCAAAGTGGCTGCTTCGCACCACGCACAACATAATCCACACGCCATGTTGCGCGATGTGGTGACGGTTGAAGACGTGGTCAACTCGCCACTCGTCTCAACGCCCTTGCACCGCCTCGATTGCTGTGTCGTCAGTGATGGTGGTGGCGCACTGATCGTTGCACATCCTGATATCGCTAAGTCACTCAAGCGTCCACTCGTTAAAGTGCGCGGTGCAGGTGAAGCAATTAAAGGTCAGTTAGGTGGTCATGTTGACCTAACCTATTCGGGCGCACGCCGCTCGGGCGCCGCAGCCTTTGAAGAAGCTGGCATCACACCTCAGGATATCAAATACGCCTCAATCTATGACAGCTTCACCATCACAGTATTGATGCAGCTTGAAGACCTTGGCTTTTGCAAAAAAGGCGAAGGCGGTAAGTTTGTGTCGGATGGCAACCTGATCTCTGGTGTGGGCAAACTGCCTTTCAACACTGATGGCGGTGGCTTGTGTAACAACCACCCTGCTAACCGCGGCGGCATCACTAAAGTGATCGAAGCTGTGCGTCAGTTGCGTGGCGAGGCCCACCCAGCTGTTCAAGTTAAAAACTGCGATCTTGCTTTGGCACACGGTACAGGCGGCCTGCTTGGCGCGCGTCACGGCAGTGCAACCCTGATTCTGGAGCGTGCATAATCATGACTATGATGTA
>JBIIWK010000270.1:0-4386 GCA_044338955.1 Burkholderiaceae bacterium | reverse complement strand
TGGATTTGGGATGATTTTGCAGGTGAACCCCATCTTCTGCAAATAAGGCGTGAGCTCTTGCGTGAGGTAGGCCGAGAGAATCTCGACCTTGCCCGGCTCTTGACTCTCGGTGGCCATCGCCACCCGGCGCGCGAGGGTCGCTTGAAAGTGGCCCTGATCAAAGTAGGCGGTGGCAAGATCAATGGATTGTTGACGGCTCATAAAACACCTATGAAAAGAAATTTAAATTAGTCAAGGGACGCTTCGCTCAATGATAGGTCACAGACCCCTCGTTTGGCATTAATTCCATCAACGCCTGTTGGCTGGTGTCACGTTGCCCGATTGTTGTTGTGCCAAACCACTGCGCGCGATGCGAAAGCTCGGTCATCAATTGAGACACCCCTACGCCCAAATGCGCCGACAAGTTCAAATTGACTGGCTGCAGGGGCTCAATGAAGAAAGTAAAAGTTAGCCCGCTTTCTGTTTGTTGGCAGGCAGCATTGGCCACCAAAATTGCAGCGTGGCCTACGTTTAATAAATTACCCTCGGGTGCGCGCTCTTGAAAGGGTGTGTCATCACGCCCGATTTGTCCGAGCGCGGCGGGTGCTTTGGGCACATTGTGAGGGTTTAGTGGATCGGCTCCCTTGGTTGAGAGTCCTGAGCGTTGTTGTTCGGTCGCGGAGCCCAGAACCGTACGAACGGCCGGCGGCGGAGTGACGCGTTGCAACAGCACAGAAAGACTATCAAGCATGAACCGCACGATTCTGCGAGTCAGCACAAGTGCTAGATGCTTGTCCGCACCCAAATTGATTCTGAGCACCATACGGTCCTCAACATCGACGTAACTCAGCTGAAGTTGTGAGATTTCCATAGATCCAGTTAAGAAAAAAGCCTAAGAATCCGACGTCAATGTGGCGGCGGCACACGCTCGAACCAAACTTGGTGAATAATAGCCTGCATCGCCAATCGACTGAACTAAAACTCAAACGACCTATCTCGTTGGCTGACGTGTCGTTCAACCCTTAAATCTTTGTCTGATGATCAACCCCGTCTACCGAATCGTCACCGTCGTGGGTGCTGCGCAAATTATTTCGCACGCGGGTGCCTATTATTTGGCCGCGGTGATGGCAATCCCCGCAAGCCTTGAGCTGTCGATTTCAAGCGCCACGGTATACGCCGGCCTGTCTCTGGCACTGGCCGTTTCGGGGCTTACTGGCCCTACGGCCGGAAAACTCGTGGATCGCTTCGGTGGGCGCCCTGTGCTGATTGCCTCGAACTTGTTGCTGGCAGCCGGACTGTCCATGTTAGCGCTCGCGCAAGGGCTCGGCCTACTGTTGCTGGCGTACGCAGTGTTAGGCTTAGGCATGGCGACTGGCATGTTCGAAGTCGCCTTCGCTGCGGTGGTGCGTATCTTCGGTAAAAAATCACATAATGTGCTGGTTGGGGTCACGATGGTCGCAGGTTTCGCCAGCGTCGCGGGGTGGACCATCTCGGTGTTTGTCGAAGCGCGCTACGGTTGGCGTGGGGTCTGTTGGTTTTGGGCAGCTATGAATGTGCTGGTCGCGCTGCCATTAAACGCCTTGATCCCTCGCGCCCCCGACAGCACCGATGCCACCACACCTGCCGAGGCACATCAACAAGCCACTGAGGTGAGCACCATCGCGCACGACCCCAAGCGTGAGAGATACCTCACCGTGCTACTAGCCTTTGTTTTTGCAACAAGTGGCTTCATCAGCATGGGCATGATGTCACACCTGCCACGTTTATTAGAGGGGGTTGGCGTCCCTCTTGTGATCGCCTTTTCAATTGGCGCACTAGTGGGCCCTGCTCAAATTACAGGCCGAATCCTCGACTTCACTTTTTTAAGGCGACTACACCCCTTAGTGGGTACAAGAATCGCAGCGCTCGCCCACCCGTTAGGAATCGCCGCCTTGGTGACCTTGGGCGCCCCCTTTGCAATGCTCTTTGTCATCTTGCATGGCTTAGGCAACGGCATTTTGATTATCGCCAGAGGTACCCTGCCCTTGGCCCTGTTTGGCCCCCAAGGTTTTGGCCGTCGACAGGGCTGGCTCACCATGCCCGCCAAATTCGCCCAAGCCATCGCCCCCTTCGCGTTTGGCTTAGCGCTCACGCAATGGGGCACAGGGGTACTTTGGCTCACCTTCGGACTGGCCATGTGCAGCTTTGCAGCGCTTTGCCTCATTAGAATTAAGCCGTCAGCGCAACCGATACATAAGGTTTAATTTTTTTTAACACCGCTTTCAGTTCAGAGCGACATTCGGACGCCTCACGGTGGATTGTTCTTGCGAAGCTTTACTAGAGATGTCGGCATCGCCTAAATGCTCAAAAAACAATCCCTGTCCTCGCCCATATGCTGCTGCATTTGAACCAGTCGCATAGAATAGTTTTACATCATGACGGCTTTGACAGCCACTCAATCAATTGGCTACTCAACATGAACACCGATCCGCGCACTGCCCCCGAGCACACACCCGCTACGAAGAGCAAACCTTGGCTCAAAACAGATTTCTCTTTTTTTGAAACGATCACTCTGCGCTGGGCCGACAACGACGCTTATGGTCACATCAACAACGCACACTACTATTCGTTTTTTGATACCGCCGTGGATGGCTTTTTATTGCACTACGCCTTGCGCGCCCTGATTTCAGGCGACTATCAAACCTTGGTCGTGGCCTCAGAATGCCGATACTTCAGCCAAGTTTCTGCACCGGGCATCATCCGCGTAGGCGTGCGCCCCGGGCGCTTAGGCCGCAGCTCAACAGTCTATGAAGTCGCTGTCTTTACAGACGATTCAAACGACGCGGCTGCACAAGGCCTGTTTGTGCACGTTTGTGTCGACAAACACAGTCAACGCCCCACCGAAACACCCGAAAATTTTCGTAGGGCGCTTCAAGCGCATGTTGCAGGCCAATAGGTCATTTCGAACGACACGCGTGTCCGGTGGTCATGCGCTTGGTTACCCTGTTGAGCGCTCATCTGCCTTCCTCGCCCAGAGGCTAGCGGACTTACCCTTTGGCATAGGACGCTCAGAAGCGTATCTTGCTAAACTAGGAACAAGGCTCTGAGCCCTAACCGCGCGGCGGCAAGGCTTACCGTTCAACAAAACGACCATTTATGAAACTCAACTTCAAAAAAACCCTTTTGGCAGCCTCGATCGCAGGCACTCTTTTAGCCGGCCAAGCACTCGCCGCTGATCCACCAAACATTCTGATCATTTGGGGTGATGATATTGGCCAGTTCAACATCAGCGCCTACAACAACGGCATGATGGGCTACAAAACCCCCAACATTGATCGCATCGGCAAAGAAGGCGCCCTGTTCACCGACTGGTATGGCCAACAAAGCAGCACCGCCGGCCGGGCCGCGTTCATTACCGGGCAGTCGCCCATTCGCACGGGCTTAACCAAAGTCGGACTGCCGGGCACGCCCGAGGGCATGAAAAAAGAAGACCCAACCTTAGCCACCCTGCTTAAAGCAAAAGGCTATAAAACCGGTCAGTTTGGCAAAAATCACCTCGGTGATCGCGACGATATGCTGCCAACGGCCCACGGCTTTGATGAGTTTTTTGGCAACCTGTATCACCTGAATGCCGAAGAAGAGCCCGAAAATCCTGATTACCCAAAAAACCCAGAATTTAAAAAGAAATTCGGTCCACGTGGCGTCATCCACAGCTTTGCGGGTGGCAAGATCACCGACACCGGGCCCCTGACGCGCAAGCGCATGGAGACCATCGACGACGAAGTCATGGTCAAAACGCTTGATTTTATGGATCGCGCCAAGCAAGAGAAAAAGCCTTTCTTCATCTGGTGGAACTCAACCCGGATGCATATCTTTACGCATCTGAAGGCAGCCTCTCAGGGCAAAACGGGCCTGGGCGTCTACGCAGACGGCATGGTTGAACACGATGGGCACGTTGGGCAGTTGCTTGAAAAACTCAAAGCACTTGGCCTCGACGAAAACACCATCATCATGTATTCGACCGACAACGGTGCCGAGACCTTTACCTGGCCCGATGGCGGCACCACCATGTTTAGGGGTGAAAAAAACACCAACTGGGAAGGCGGCTACCGCGTACCGACCATGATCAAGTGGCCGGGCGTGATCAAACCAGGTACGGTCAATAACGATATCGCCGCGCACGAAGATATGCTCACCACCTTGGTGGCAGCAGCTGGCGATAAAACCGCCAAGGCAGATCTCAAGACGGGTCGCAAAATTGGGGATATGACCTACAAAGTTCACCTCGATGGCTATGACTTAGGTCCAGCCCTCAAGGGTGAGGCCGCGTGGCCACGTAAAGAGTTTATCTACTGGACAGACGACGGTAGTGTCGCCGCCTTGCGTTACGACAACTGGAAAGTCACCTTCTTAAAACAAGAAGCTGAG
>JBIIWK010000269.1:0-4388 GCA_044338955.1 Burkholderiaceae bacterium | reverse complement strand
GCCATTGATTCTTTGGTCAGCATATAGCCTTGGCCATTGGTACGCATTGATTCACGTTCTGAACTGGGGTCAGTGACTGGGTAGATCAGTAGTTGCAAGACCGGCTTAAAACTATTGTCTGCTTTCAATGACAAGGCGACCACCGCGGCTAAATGGCCGCCGGCACTGTCACCGCCTACGGCGATCCGTGCTGGGTCAACCTTGAGTGCGGCGGCGTTGGCATGCACCCACTTGGTTGCCGCCACACAGTCGTCAGACGCTGCCGGAAACACATTTTCGGGGGCTAGGCGATAGTCCACTGAAAACACCGCACAGTGCGCCAGATTAGAGAGCGTACGGCACAGCACATCATGTGTGTCGATATCACCGATCACATGACCACCACCGTGGTAGTAGACAAGTGCTGGTAGTACAGCTGAGGCAACGCTGCCTTTGGGGCGATAACCACGTACGGTGATTTTGCCAGCGGGGCCAGGGATGTCGGTGTCAACGCTTGAGGCCACTTCAGGAGCCTCGGGTTGGCTAAAAAAACGCCGCTGCACATAGGCTTCGCGCGCTTGCGTCGCCGTCAGTGTGTGCACCGGCGGAATCCCTTTTTCGATCATCAAATCAATCAGGGCTTTGGCTTGTGGATCTAGCATGATGTGTCTCGTCCTTTTTTGTATTAGCGGATTTCGATTTCAATGAAAGCAACTTCGTGGGCGCTGGCGTTGATCACATTGTGATTGACCCCCGCGCCACGGGTGTATGACTTGCCAGCGACCAACGGAAATTCTTTTAAACCTTCTGGCGTTTCAAGGTGCAACATTCCGCTGATGGTCGGTACCACCACGTAGTCGTGGCCATGGGTATGCCAGCCCGTCTCAGCGCCGGGCGCAAAGCGCCATTCAGTCACGATGACACGATCGTTGTCGATTTGCGTGGTGGGGATGGCTTGTGGGCGTGTTGTCATGTGGAGATTCAACGGGGTAGCGGGTGGATGATTCGTGAGAGCGCTTAGAGAATAGCGTACTTGTAGCGTGTTGTGAATTCGAGAGCATATTTGGTTAGACGCTGAACGCCTTCATGCTGAACAGCTTAAGGCCGAATGCCTTAGCGCTTTACACGTCAATCCTCAGTATCCTAACGCTTGGCACCCAGCACACGACCCAGCGCGACAACAGCAAACACGACGATCGCAAAGGTCCAGGTTACCCAATCAACGACTTCGCCCAAGAGCCAAGCTGAGGCGATGATTGTCACGAACGGTTGAAGCAGTTGCGCTTGACCCACCCGTGCGATCCCGCCAAGTGACAAACCTTTGAACCACGGTAAAAAGGCTAGGTATTGGCTAAACAGGGCGACATATAAAAACCCAATCCACGCTGTGTTCGTCGCTTGCCAAGAAGTTGGCGCAAACCAGATTGCGGGCCAAACTAAAAACGGGGTGGCCAGTACTAAAGTCCACGAGATCACTTGCAAGCCGCCCAGCGATCGCGCTAAATAGCCCCCAGTTGCGTACGAGATGGATCCAGTTAACACGGCGAGTAGCAACGAGAGATCGGCCCAATGCACACTGCCATTACCGCGCATCAATGAAAAGACGATCACTAAGGTGCTGCCCAGAGCGGCCATCAGCCAAAAACCGAGTGAGGGCCGTTCTTTGAAAAGCCATGCAGCGCATGCTGCAACGGTTAAGGGCATGATGCCAAGCATGACACCACCATGCGAGGCGTCAACCTGTTGCATGGCTAAAGCGGTAAACACCGGAAACCCAATCGCGACGCCCATGACGACTAGCAACAGATATTTGAATTCGTGCAGGGTGGGGCGGCGATGTTGACCAGCAACCAGATAAATCACAGCCAACACGGTCGCCAGCAGTGCACGACCGGTCGCAATAAAAATAGGATGAAATGATTCGAGCGCCATGCGTGTCGCTGGCAGCGTCAGCCCAAATAAGGTGACGCCGATGAGCCCCAGCAACATACCCTTGTTTTCGGGTTTCACGCGGCTTCCTACATCGCGTTATAAACCGGCCCTTCGCCACCTTGTGGTGTGACCCAAACGATATTCTGTGTCGGATCTTTAATATCGCAAGTCTTGCAATGCACGCAGTTTTGCGCATTGATTTGCAGACGATCGCTGCCGCTGTCGTCTTTGACGTACTCGTAGACGCCAGCAGGGCAATAGCGCGCTTCGGGGCCAGCATACTTGGCCAGATTAATACTGACGGGCACTGACGCGTCTTTGAGTGTCAGGTGAATCGGCTGATTTTCTTCGTGATTGGTGTTTGAAATAAACACCGAACTTAAGCGATCAAACGTTAAGACGCCATCAGGTTTTGGATAATCAATTTTGGGGCACTGGTCAGCTGGCTGCAGGCAAGCGTGATCGGCCTTGCTGCGGTGGATGGTCCAGGGGATGTTGCCCTTGAGCACAAACTGCTCGACACCCGTCATCAGCGTTGCAATGGTGCGGCCTTTTTTGAACCACTGCTTAAAGTTGCGCGCTTTGTTGAGTTCGGTGTGTAACCATGACGCTTCAAAGGCTGCAGGATACGCTGGCAACTCATCTGCGCTGCGCTCGGCCACCAAGGCATCAAAAGCTGCGTCAGCCGCCATCATGCCCGATTTAATCGCAGCGTGGCTACCCTTGATGCGTGAGGCGTTCAAGAAGCCCGCCTCACAGCCCACTAACGCACCGCCCGGAAACACCAATTTGGGTAATGACAGCAAACCGCCCGCGGTCAGCGCGCGTGCGCCGTAGGCAATGCGCTTACCACCTTCAAACGTGCCGCGAATCGCTGGGTGTGTTTTATAACGCTGAAACTCTTCAAAGGGTGAAAGCCAGGGATTTGCGTAATCTAGGCCCACCACCATGCCGACCGCAACGAGGTTGTCGTTCAGGTGATACAAAAACGAGCCGCCATAGGTGTCTGAATCAAGCGGCCAGCCTGCGGTATGCACCACTACGCCTGGTCGTGATTTTGAGGGGGCGACTTCCCAGAGCTCTTTAATCCCGATACCATAGCTTTGCGGATCGCGGCCTTGGTCGAGCTTGAATTTGCTAATGAGTTCACGACCTAACTGACCACGCGCGCCCTCAGCGAAAATGGTGTATTTCGCTAAGAGCTCCATACCTTGCTGGTACTGGTCAGTAGGCTGACCATCGCGCCCCACGCCCATGTCGCCTGTTGCCACGCCGCGCACTGCACCTTGCTCGTTGTACAGCACTTCGGCCGCAGCGAACCCCGGAAAAATCTCAACACCCAGCGACTCGGCTTGTTCACCCAGCCAGCGGGCTACCTTGCCCAGACTCACAATGTAGTTGCCATGATTTTGAAAGCACTCGGGCAGTAACCAATCAGGAGTTTTACGCGCGCCCGATTCACTCAAAAACAAAAATTCATCTTCTGTAACAGGCGTATCCAGCGGGGCGCCCATGTTCTTCCAATCAGGCAGCAGCTCGGTTAACGCTTGTGGATCCATCACAGCACCCGACAAAATGTGTGCGCCAATTTCGCTGCCTTTTTCAAGCACGCAAACTGAAATTTCATGGCTGCGTTCAGCGGCCAGTTGTTTCAGACGAATCGCCGTGGCTAAGCCGCCTGGTCCGCCACCTACCACGACAACGTCGTATTCCATCGATTCGCGTGCTGACATATGAGTCTCCCTGCTTCAAAGGTATGATGTTTATTTGCTTATTCGATTGTATTGCACGGGGGCGTAGGCTGTCGTGGCGCGGGCCTTGCAAACTCGTGAACAGCGTCTTTTGCAATCCGTGGCATGATTTTATGGAGAAGTCTGTGGCAGGTTCTGAACCCCAAACCTTGATGGTGGGCGATATTTACGATTTAGACATCCCCATGCGATGGTCTGATGCCGACGCCTTGGCCCACCTGAACAATGCCAATTATTTCCGCTATATGGAAGAAGGGCGTTTAAAGATGTTCTACGAGGGCCATGCGCCCGAGTCAACGCGCTACGGCCCGGTGGTGGTGCATTGCTCGTGTGACTTCAAAAAATCGATTACCTACCCGGCCACCGTGCGCGTCAGTCTGCGTGTAGAAAGCATCGGCCGCTCAAGTCTCGAGCAATCGGTTGACATTTCGGTGGTCTACCCCGATCGCCTTGAATTGTGTGCGCAGGGCAAGTCGGTGATGGTCTGGATGGATTTTGAGCTCAATAAATCGCACCCCTGGCCCGCCGAGGTGTTACAAGCTTTGGCAAAGCCGATAAATCGCCGATAATCTGTCAAAATTGCGCATGCGAAGCACTGATCAAGTCTTGTCGATGCGGGGCACCGGTCAATTTTTTGTCTATGCGGCGCTCATTTCAACGTAATGCGCATTTCAAAAGTTTTTATCGTTGCCGGCTATCCCGGCAACAAGCACACTTAGGAGTCGG
>JBIIWK010000268.1:0-4412 GCA_044338955.1 Burkholderiaceae bacterium | reverse complement strand
ATAGCAATTCTCCGGTAGGGAACCTGTGATAGTACTCTAAAAGCCGTACTTACGTCGTAAGAGCCACTTAAACAGGGGTAATAGCAATACCACCGCAGCTAGGGCAAACATCACCCCAGCCAATGGTCGCGCTAGAACCTCAACGAGATTGCCTTGCGTCAAATATAGCGATTGCAAAAAAGAACGCTCAAGGATCGGTCCGAGCGCCAGTGCCATCAGCAAAATCGCGGGCTCAAATTTTAGGCGACGTAAGACGTAGCCCGCGACGCCACTTGCCAACAAGACCCATAGATCTAGCAAGCTGCCAGAGATTGCATAGGTGCCCACCAGGCACAACAACGCCACCAGACTTGAAATGAAATACATGGGCAAGCGTAGCAAGGCCACAAAGACCCCAATCAAAGGCAAGTTCAGCAACAACAACATCAGATTGCCAATATACATACTTGAGGTGACGCCCCAAAAAATCTCGGGGCTGTTCACCATCAGCAACGGGCCCGTCTGCGCACCGTGAATCAAGAGAGCCGTCAACAGCATCGCCGAGGCAGGTGCGAACGGAATTCCCAACGCCAACAAAGGAATGAACGCTCCTTGTGCCGCGCCATTGTTGGCACTTTCAGGGCCTGCAACACCCTCGATCGCCCCCTTGCCAAACTCTTCGGGATGTTTAGACAATTTACGCTCAAGGGCGTAAGAGCTAAAGGTCGCGATGATTGCAGTTGGCCCTGGAATTAAACCGAACAGAAAACCAAGGACTGAACCCCGAGCAATGGGCCACTGTGAGCGCTTCCATTCGGCACGTGTTGGCAACAGCTCACGTAATCGTACTGTCAGAGGCCGTTGGGCCGTTAGCTTGTCATGCACTGAAGACAACAGCTCAGAGACACCAAATAACCCAATCGCAATGGGCACTAACTCCAGCCCTTGCGATAACTCAAGTGAGCCAAAGGTGAACCTCGAAACGCCTGACATCGGCTCCATGCCAACCGTACTCAACCCCAAACCTAGTGCCACCATGACCGCAGCACGCGCCAACGACGCGTCAGTTAAGCGCGACAACACCAACAAACCCAAGACACACAGCGCAAAAAACTCAGGCGGCCCAAACCGCAACGCTGTTGAAGCCAGTGTTGGTGCTAAAAAAGCTAACCCTAAGATGCCGACAGTACCTGCTGCAAAAGAACCAATCGCCGCGACAAACAACGCCGCCCCAGCACGACCCCGACGTGCCATTTCGTAACCATCGAGCGTGGTGATCACAGAAGAGACCTCGCCCGGCACCTTTAGCAAAATCGAGGTTGTTGAACCACCATACATTGAACCGTAATAGATGCCGGCCAACATGATCAACGCCGAGGCGGGACCCATCGAGTAGGTCACAGGCAAGAGCAACGCCATCGCGCCGATCGGACCGATACCGGGCAAGACGCCCACCACCGTTCCGATCAAAACGCCCGCAAAACAAGCCAGTAAATTGTTCCATTGCAAAGCGATCGAAAATCCGTAGGCGAGTCCCTCAAAAGTTGTCATCTCAGTTCAACCACGAAGCGTTAGGCAGGTGAACACTCAGGCCCAACGTAAACACCAGATACGAAACCGCCGTCATCGCGCACGCCGTACCTACCCGCCGCCACCAACCCGGCATGCCATAAATTGAAAGCGTCCCCACCAATAAGGCAAAAGCTGAAATCACAAACCCTGCACGTGGCAACAGAAAAATAAAACCACCAATCATCGCCGCTAACAGGACAATATCAATCGGAAAACGATCACGCGCGGATTCGCTGACGCGCTGAGCCGCCAACGTTTGCGCGAGTACCGAGGTCGCAGAAATCAGCAGCAAACTACCCACGAGCATCGGAAATAAACCCGGCCCAGGTTCAGCGGGGCTTAAGCCCAACCCGTCTGGCAAACGAAAAGACAACCAGACCTGTGCTGCACCCAACAACATAAAAAACAATGCTGCCAGGCAACTTGCCAGCCGAGCACTCATTTCTTGCTTAGGCCAAGCGACTTCAGCAGAACCTCATTGGCCCGATACGACTCCCACAGTTCTGCGCGAAAGGCCTCGGGCTCTTTGATATCGATGATGTAGCCACGCGCCTTAGCCTGCTCAGAAAAAGCAGGGCCTTCGATGCCCGCCTTGGCAGCTTTGAAGAGTTTTGCCTTCACGTCCGCTGGAAGATTTTTCGGCGCAACCAGTGGATAGTAGACCCCCATTTCAACATCGATCCCTAACTCTTTAAAGCTGGGCACTTCCGGAAACGTGCTGCTGCGCTGCCCTTCAAACGTGCCCAACACCGCAAGGGTGCCGGCCTTAACGTGGGGCAAGACTTCTGAGGGGTGTGCCACCACTGCTTCGATATGCCCCCCCAGCAAAGAAGGAATCGACTCAGCACCACTCGCGTAGGGGATGTGACCAAGTTTAATGCCCGCTTTGGCGTTTAGACTCGCAACGATCAGATGCCCCACCGAACCGTTGCCCGGTGTACCGACACGAATTTTTCCAGGATTCGCCTTTGCAAAATCGATTAACGCTTTGGCGCTTTTTTGTTGCCCATTGGCCGGCACCGCCAACACCATCGGCAAGTTCGCGACTTTAATAATTGGATCGTAGTCATCAGGCGTTTTATAGGGCAAGTCTTGCCGGTGCGGCTGCACCGTTAAAGTTGCCACAGCACTGAGAACCAAGTTATAGCCATCGGGTGCCGACCGGATTACCTCGGCAGTTCCGATTGTGCCTTGACCGCCGGGCCGATTTGTCACGGCCACCGCTTGCCCTAACTGTTCTTTCAGCGCCTCGCCAAGCATACGCGCGATGATGTCAGCACCGCCGCCCGCAGGATAAGGCACTATGAGTGTCAACGGTCGCGCTGGAAACTCTTGCGCGTACGCGCTCGACCCCATGAATAACGCCATAGCTAACAAACCGGCTACACCACTCAAAGTTCTTTTCAACATATTATTTTCCTTTTTTGAAGACTCGGGTTCTTTCATCATGTTGGCTGACTCGTGATCTTTCACCACGTTTGTTGACTCGTTTTCTTTCACCACATCTGTTTACTTGTAATCTTTCACTACGTTCTCTTACTTCAAAGATGCAACTCCACTTAACCGAACTAAAGCTAGTGCCTTATCCAACTCACCAGCAATAAACGACGCTGTCTGCGCCGAGCTTAAATAAGCTGGCTCCATCCCCATCTCTCGATGTAACTGCGGCGCGACCGCGACCAAAGCTGCCTTACAGGTCTCGCTCAATCGCTGTAGTGCCGTGGTCGCGGTGCCCGCTGGCGCCATCAACGCGTTCCATGACTGGAAGGACAAGTCACATCCTTGTTCAAGCATGGTTGGAACTTCTGCAAGCGAGGCCAGTCGCTCGGGCGCAAACACCCCGATGATGCGATTACCCTGTCCCGCAAGCGCAACAGCAGTAGGCAACTGCTCTGCAATTAAGTCAGCTTGCCCTTGTTTGAGCGCCTCTATCGCGTCTGCAGCGCCAGCAAACGGCTGATGCTGCATCTCGATACCTAACGTATGTGCACACGCTGCCATCCCTATGTGAGGCAAGCCGCCTGGACCGGGTGACGAATAGATCAGCGGTGTCGCGTTGATTTTTTTTGCTCTGAGCAAGATATCTGCGACACAGGTCAGGCCGCTGCTTGCCGAAGCGATTAAAACGCTCGGCGTCGAGGTCACCCGACAAACAGGCACAAAGGATTGCTGCACATCGTAGCCAACCCGGTTCACCAGAGGCTGGAACAACAAGGGCCCCTGTGAAGCAAACAGCAGCGTCAAACCATCTGCAGGCGCCTGCGCCACTTCAAGTGTGCCCACCGCACCCGTTCCGCCGGGACGGTTGCTCAGTTTGACCTCTTGGCCCAGTTGCTCAGACCAAACGCTTAAAAACGTCTTCAGAATCAAATCAATGCCGCCGGCTGGAAACGGCACCACAACGGTGATTGCAGGGGCAGTCCCTAGTTCGTTGACAGATTGTGTTGCCAGCGTTGTCGCTTGAGTACTCATTAGGCGATCCCCACTGGCTCGGTCAAAATGTCAAGTATTTTTCCTGGACGCGCAAGCATCAGGGCGTGCAACTGCTCCCGTACCTCAGCATAGTCAGAGTCCTCAAAAAGGTTCACCATTTGTTGCGGATCAGCCTGAAGATCGTACAGTTCTCCACCTCCAGATCCCAACTCAAAGGTGCAGCTGTAGCGCGGCGTTCGCACGTTACGTAACTGCAGTGCCACTCCGAGCCTCGAAGGGTGAACATGCCACTCACTCCAGACACAGTCACGCACTTCAGTGCCTGCCAAAACCGGTACGAGAGACCGACTTTGCTCGCTGCTACAAGCCAGACCCGCGTGCTGCTCGAAAGTCGCCGCGAGGTCTAGCGTAGACACTGGCGTCTCGAT
>JBIIWK010000267.1:0-4424 GCA_044338955.1 Burkholderiaceae bacterium | reverse complement strand
TACCAACTCCAAAATATTCACCCGTACAGACGAGGGATCCCATGGCGCAAACGCCAAAAAATGACCAAAAATTAGACCTCGGCGACAGAGAGTCAATTTATCAACCCACACAGAAAGGGCTGATATTTCCTGAAAGACCTACTGGCATGTCGATCGCACAAGAGCGTCACCACCGCAAAGAGCGGCTGGTTGCGGCCTGCCGGGCCTTTGCGTTGCAGGGTTTTGACTATGGTTTTGCAGGACACTTAACCGTTCGTGATCCACAGCATCCTCATTTGTACTGGACCAACCCGATGGCGGTGCATTTTTCGCAGGTCAAAATCTCAAACCTGATTTTGGCTGACCATCAGGGTACCGTGGTTGAAGGTGATTACGCGATCAATCAGGCCGGCTTTGTGTTGCATGGTGCAGTGCACGAAATGCACCCCGATATCGTGGCAATGTGCCATGCACATACCCTCTACGGCACAGCCTTCGCCTCGCTCGGTAAAAAGCTCGATCCGATCAGTCAGGATGCGGCGGCCTTTTATGAAGACCATGTCGTGATTGGCGCCGAGGCGGGTCAAGTCGCCGTCGAAGCCAAAGCTGGCTTGGGCGTTGCTGAGTCGTTCAAGGGGGTTAAAGCCGCGATTCATCGTAATCACGGGCTTCTGACGGCCAGTCGCCACAGCATCGAGGCGGCGGCCTTTTGGTTTATCGCGCTTGAACGCTGCTGCCAACAACAATTGCTGATTGAAGCCACTGGCCTCAAACCTACGCTCGTGCCACACGACAAAGCGCTTTACAGTCGTGAGCACGTTGGCAGTGAGTATATTGGTTGGTTGCACTTTCAAACCATCTGGTCGCAGTTGCTGCAAACTCAACCCGATATGTTTGACTAACCGCCACGCGACGCTTTCAGCACTTTCACGAGTGCATTAAATTCTTCTATTCTGGCAGTTGAGGGTCTGGCAATTAGCGCGATTTTTCGTTTGGGCGCCGGTGCCGTCAACGGCCTGGCGATCAAGTCGGTTTGAACCAGCAGTCCCGACTTGACCGCCATCTCTGGCAACAGCGCGATCCCCAACCCAGACTCGACCATTTGTACCAGTGTTAACAAACTGGTGGCTTCGATACCCTCTGCGCTGGCCAGATCGCTTTTGGTGCAAACGGTCAGCGTGTGCTCGCGCAAGCAATTGCCCTCTTCGAGCAATAACACCCGATCTGCTAGTTGATGCGTCAACTGAATTTCTTTATTTTTAAGCGCTGGGTCATGCTGATGACCAATCAACCACAACTCATCATCAAAAAGCTCTTTGGTCAAAAAACCTTGCGTGTCGTACGGCAAAGCGATCAAGGCAAAGTCTAGTTGATGCCGATTGAGCTTATCAATTAGGTTGGCGGATAAATCCTCTCGCAGGGCAATTTTTAGATGGGGAAAGTCATCGCGCATTTTGGCCAGCAACGCGGGCAGCACAAAAGGAGCGATGGTTGGAATCACACCTAACTTGATTACGCCCATCATTGAACCCGCAGATCCCTCAACAAAATCCACCATGTCGTCAGCTTGTGCGATCAAGCGCTGCGCCCGCTCGACTACACCTCGGCCGGTTGGGGTGAGCGACACCGAGTGCTTATCGCGCTCGACTAGCTGGGTACCGAGCGCTTCTTCGAGTTCTTTAAGCCCAGCGCTCAGAGTTGACTGTCCGACGAAACATCGTTCGGCAGCCTTAGTAAAACTTAAGGTTTCGCTCAGCGCAATGAGATAACGCAATTGTTTGATGGTGGGCACTGCGGCCATTGGATGCTCTCTGTGTTGTCAAACTTTTTTGTTATCGATTAAATCGATCATTAGTATTATTTTAATTTGTTTGATTGATTTCAGCAACAGGCTCAAACTTCGTCTGTCGTTTAATTTTTTCACCTTTAAAGGCCTTATATGTCGATCATCAACACCGCAGTGCAACCCTTCAAAACTCAAGCCTTTCACAACGGTAAGTTCATCACCGTGTCGGATGAAAGCCTTAAAGGCAAGTGGTCAGTACTGATTTTTATGCCTGCAGCCTTTACCTTTAATTGCCCAACCGAAATTGAAGATGCTGCTGACAATTACGCCGCATTTCAAAAAATGGGTGCAGAAGTCTATATCGTCACGACCGACACACACTTTTCGCACAAAGTTTGGCACGAGACCTCGCCTGCCGTTGGTAAAGCCAAGTTTCCGTTAGTTGGCGACCCAACACACACCCTGACCCGTGGTTTTGGTGTTCACATTGAAGAAGAAGGCCTGGCCCTGCGCGGCACGTTCATCATCAATCCTGAAGGCATCATCAAAACGGCCGAAGTGCACTCAAACGAAATCGCGCGTGATATTTCTGAAACCTTACGCAAACTCACCGCGGCTCAATACACCGCAGCGCACCCAGGCGAAGTGTGCCCAGCAAAATGGAAAGAAGGCGCAGCAACGCTGACCCCCTCGCTTGACCTAGTCGGCAAGATCTAAGTTCAAACGTTACATGTGAATCTGATCGACAAAATCTACGTTAAGACGTTGAGAGTAAATCCGATCGGAAACATCAAACTTAAGACCTTGCAATCACCCAGCAGACTCTCTTCGGAGAGTCTATTGGAGAGGACAAGATCCTGCCCAATAGACCCATCGAACACATACCAAGGAATACATCATGTTAGACAACAATTTGAAAGCACAACTAAAAGTCTATTTCGAAAAGATTGTGAACCCAATCGCGTTGACAGCCTCATTAGACGGCACCCCAGCCTCAACTCAAATGCTTGAATTGCTAACTGAAGTTGCAGAGCAATCAGATAAGGTGACCGTTGTCACCACCGGAAGCGCCAAACACACGCCAAGCTTTACAGTTGGCAAGGTCGACGACGCCGCACGCATTAGCTTTTCGGGCTTGCCGATGGGCCACGAGATGACGTCTTTTATTTTGGCCATCTTGCAAGCAAGCGGTTATCCGCCCAAGGTCGAGCAAGAAATCATTGAACGCATTCGTGAGCTCGATGGCGCGCTACGCTTTCAGACCTTTATTTCGCTGTCATGCCACAACTGCCCGGATGTTGTGCAAGCGTTCAATCTGATGGCTGCGCTGAATCCAAACGTCGAGCATGAGATGATTGATGGTGCTCTCTTTCAAGGCTTGGTGGATGAACACCAGGTCATGGCCGTGCCAACTGTTCTTTTAAATGGCAAGGCCTTTGGCCAAGGCCGTATGAGTATCGAAGAAATCGTGACCAAGCTTGATACCAACAGCCCCCAGAAGGATGCCGCAAAGCTTAACGCGAAAGACGCCTTTGATATGTTGATTATTGGCGGTGGGCCGTCTGGCTCTTCGGCTGCGATCTACGCAGCACGTAAAGGCATTCGTACCGGGGTGTTGGCCGAGCGCTTTGGCGGACAAGTCGTCGACACGATGGGTATCGAGAACTTCATTTCTGTCAAAGAAACCGAAGGGCCTAAGTTAGTGCAAGCGCTTGAGCAACATGTCAAAAGTTACGAAGTCGACATCATGAACTTGCAACGCGCGACTGCTTTGCGACAAGCCGCTAATGGGTTTGAAGTTGAGTTGACCAATGGCGCGATTCTTAAAAGCAAATCAGTCATTGTGAGCACAGGCGCGCGCTGGAGAGAAATGAACGTGCCCGGCGAGCAAGAGTATCGCAACAAAGGGGTCGCCTACTGCCCGCACTGCGATGGCCCTCTGTTTAAAGGCAAACGCGTTGCCGTAATTGGTGGGGGTAACTCAGGTGTTGAAGCCGCGATCGATTTAGCCGGTATCGTCAGTCATGTGACGCTACTTGAATTTGATAGCAAACTGCGTGCGGATGCCGTCTTGCAAAACAAACTTGCTAGTCTGCCGAACGTCACTGTGATCAAAAGCGCCTTGACCAAAGAGGTCTTGGGCGACGGTACAAAGGTCAACAGTCTGCGCTATCAAGACCGTGTGAGCAACGAACTGCATACGCTTGAGCTTGAAGGGATCTTTGTACAAATCGGCTTACTTCCCAATACAGATTGGCTTAAAGGTACGCTCGAGCTTTCAAAACATGGCGAAGTGATTGTTGACCACAAAGGCGAGACCTCAATGCCGGGGGTGTTTGCTGCAGGCGATTGCACCACCGTGCCCTACAAGCAAATCATCATCGCGATGGGCGAAGGTGCTAAAGCCTCACTCTCTGCGTTTGATTATCTCATCCGCTCACCCATCGCAGAACCTTTAAAAGCGCTGGCTGCCTGAAAGCGCTTACTGGCTCAACTTTGTTGAGCCAGTTCGTAGACTTGATATACCTGTGCGTCTTTATTGCAGCACATCGTAATCTTAATTTGACTCATTTGATGTAGATCAACCAAAACGTTTTTTGACGTAACCGATTCGGTAAACTGTATCTGTCGTGTGATATTTTCGTTGCTCTTAAGAAAA
>JBIIWK010000266.1:0-4425 GCA_044338955.1 Burkholderiaceae bacterium | reverse complement strand
TGCATATGAATCCACGCGCCTCGATTGAGGCCGTACATTTTGGTGAAACCGATTTAAAACAGCTGATTGATATCAGCGGCTTTAATCTGAACACCATTTTGGATATCGATCCGCAATTTTTAGCCGATGATCACCCTGATGCCGCCCACGATCACGACCACGGGCATGATCACGCGCACGGCCATGACCATGACCACAGCACCTGCGGTCACGACCACAGCCATGATCATGAGCACGCGCATGATCATGGCCACGATCACGATCCGACCACCTGCACCAACCCCGCGCACAATCACAAACCGCCGCACAACGATGACATCGGCGCCTTTGTATTTAAGTCAAACAAACCGTTTGACCCAGAGCGTCTTGAAGAGTTTTTAGGCGGCGTCGTGCAAGTCTACGGGCCCGATCTGCTTCGCTACAAAGGCATTTTGTACATGAAAGGCATCAATCGTCGCATGCTGTTTCAAGGCGTGCACATGATGATGGGCGCAGAGCCTGGCAAACCTTGGTTAGCCAGTGAAAAGAAAAACACAAAGATGGTTTTTATCGGACGCAAACTGCCACAAGATATTTTTACCAAAGGTCTTGAGCAGTGTCTTGCAAAATCGTAGCTCTGCAAGAATTTGGCAGAGCCTAATCTAATGGAGTAACTTCATGGCAACAAAGGCAACCCAGGCATCAAAATCCGTGGCAAGCAAAGTCGCCGCAGTTAAAAAAACTGCGCCGGCCAAGTCAACGCCAGTTGTCACCGCCAAAAAGTTAAGCTCCGCCAAAACCACTGCTTCATCTAAAGTGGCGACATCAGTCAAGGCCAAAACACCGGCCAATACAGCGTCACCCTCTAAGGCCTCTGCAATCGCCAAGACTTCAACATCCACTAAGGCCTCCATGCCCCCAAAGAACACCCCTGCATCAAAAGCCTCGACAGCCGTGACCTTGCCAAAAGCAAAAGCCCCTACTGTTAACACTGCCGTACCCGTTAAGTCAGCACCCGCAAAGCCCGCAACAAACATCGAGCCCGCCGAACCCGTCGTAGCGCCTAAAGCTGCCAAGAAAAGGCCAGCTTCAAACGGCGATTTATCTGAAAATAATTTGCCCTCTGAGGCTGAGTTATTGCGTATGCCCGAAGACGAGTACATGAGCGACCGTCAGTTAGGATTTTTCCGCGAGCGTCTGCGCCAACTTGAAAAAGACATCCTCAGTAACGCAGGCGCCACGACCGAGCACTTGCGCGAAACACAATTTGTGCCCGACCCCGCCGACCGTGCCACCATCGAAGAAGAGCACGCACTTGAATTACGCACCCGTGATCGCGAGCGCAAACTGCTGAAAAAAGTACAGCAATCGATTGTGCGTATCGACAGCGGTGAGTACGGCTGGTGCGACGAAACCGGCGAGCCTATTGGCTTGCGTCGTTTATTAGCGCGCCCCACAGCAACATTATCTCTTGAAGCGCAAGAGCGTCGAGAGATGCGTCAAAAGATGTTTGGGGATTAAAGCGCTTTAAGGTGAGTTACGTTATAAGATCGTTGAAGATTCATTCGCGTTAAGGTGAGTTCAACGCGTCGGACCAGAGGACTCGCCCGCTTTTATATATTCAGACCCAATAGGTAAAACCAAAGGGCACACTCACAGCACTTCGAGTGTGCCTTTTTTAATATAGAGCAACCGCATGGAACAATTTCACGGTACAACCATCATCAGCGTCAGGCGCGGCAATCACGTCGCGCTGGGTGGGGATGGCCAGGTGACCCTCGGCAACATTGTGATCAAGGCCACGGCACGCAAAATTCGGCGCCTGTATCACGATAAGATTTTGGCGGGCTTTGCAGGCGCAACGGCCGATGCGTTTACCTTGCAAGAACGTTTTGAAGCCAAGCTAGAAAAATATCAAGGCAACCTGATGCGCTCGGCTGTTGAACTGACACGCGACTGGCGTACCGATCGGGTATTGCGTCGCCTCGAAGCGATGCTAATCGTGGCCGACCGCGATCACACTTTAGTTCTGACTGGTAATGGCGACGTACTTGAACCCGAAAACGGCATTGCCGCGATTGGCTCGGGCGGCGCCTATGCACAATCGGCAGCACTCGCGCTGTTACGCAACACCGAACTCAGCCCTGAAGTGATCGTCAAGCAGTCGCTTGAAATCGCCGGCGACCTTTGCATTTACACCAATCAACAACATCTGATTGAAACTCTGGAATAAGCATGTCAGCCTCAACCATGACCCCCAGCGAAATAGTCTCTGAGCTCGATAAGCATATCGTCGGGCAAGACCGCGCCAAGCGCTCGGTTGCCGTTGCGCTGCGCAACCGTTGGCGTCGTCAGCAAGTCGCCGAGCCTTTGCGTACTGAGATCCATCCAAAAAATATTCTGATGATTGGCCCCACCGGCGTGGGTAAAACTGAAATCGCGCGGCGCCTTGCCAAACTTGCTGGCGCACCTTTTATTAAGATCGAAGCGACTAAATTTACTGAGGTCGGTTACGTCGGGCGCGACGTCGACACCATCATTCGTGACCTGGCCGAAATCGCCATCAAACAAACACGTGAACAAGAAGTGACACGTGTGCGCGCGCAGGCCGAAGATGCCGCTGAAGATCGGATTCTTGATGTGTTGTTGGCACCCGCGCGGGCCGCTGACGGCTCGCCGATTCGCGAAGAGACTGCGACGCGTCAGACCTTTAGAAAACGGCTGCGCGAAGGGCATCTAGATGCCACTGAAATCGAGATTGAAGTGGCGGCCAACGCCCCGCAGATGGACATCATGACGCCACCCGGCATGGAGGACATGGCGGAGCAATTAAAGGGCATGTTCGCTGGCCTGGCGCGTGAAAAAAAGAAATCGCGCAAGATGACCGTGAAAGAAGCTTTCAAGCTTTTGACAGACGAAGAGGCCTCAAAGCGCGTCAACGAAGACGACTTACGCACCCTCGCCATTCACAAAGTCGAGCAACACGGCATTGTGTTTTTGGATGAGATCGACAAGATCGCAGCGCGTCAAGAAACCAGCGGCGCTGACGTGTCGCGCCAGGGCGTACAACGCGATCTGTTACCTTTGGTCGAGGGCACAACCGTGACGACCAAGTACGGCATGATCCGTACCGATCACATTTTATTTATCGCCTCGGGTGCGTTTCATTTATCGCGTCCCTCCGACCTGATCCCCGAACTGCAAGGGCGCTTTCCGATTCGAGTTGAGCTTGATTCACTCACCGCTAAAGATTTTGTTCGCATTCTGTGCGATACCGATGCATCGCTCACCAAGCAGTACAGCGCCTTACTCGCAACCGAGGACGTGCACCTTGAGTTTACCGACGAGGGCATCGCGCGCATGGCCGAGCTTGCCTTTGAAGTCAACGAGCGCACCGAAAACATTGGTGCACGGCGCTTGTACACGGTGATGGAAAAACTACTTGAAGACTTGTCGTTTGATGCAGCCAGCAGCAGCGGCAAAACCGTGGTGCTCGATGTGGCCTACGTAAACGACAAACTCGCTGAAGCGGCAGCAAGTGAAGATCTGGCAAGGTTTGTGTTGTAAGTTACGCTAGACAGCCGATAAAAGGCGCAACATAGCGCCTAAGGCACACATTTCTTCTGGCTAGCGTTTATAGTCGTGGTTATAACTAAAAAAATGTCTGGGGACACCAAATGCCTTTATCCGCCGGAAAGCGATGCCCGCTAGCGCAATAGCGCGTATGTCTTTTGACAGAATCATGTATCAACTACGCAACTCTTTTGTCGAGAATAGATAATGATGAACCGTTTACTTTTAGTGTCGATACTAACGCTCAGCGCAACCCTAGGAGGCGCTGCTCAGGCAGATGCACTTGCCGATATCAAGTCAAAGGGTAAATTGGTTTGCGGCCACACTCAGGCGAGCGAGCCCTTTGGGTTTCCCGATCAAGTCACTCGGCAATTTGTCGGCTTTGATGTAGATATTTGTCGTGCACTTGCAAAAGGGCTTGGCGTCGAGGTCGAGCTTAAGGCGCTCTCAATTAGCGCGCGAATTCCTGAGTTAAAAACAAAACGTGTCGACGTGTTGGCCGCGTTGCTCGGCTATTCGGCAGAGCGCGCTACCCAAGTAGCCTAAAATCACTGAAAGATCTCGCGGGTCGTAAACTAGGCGGATCAAAAGGCTCAAGCTCAGTCACCGCCGCTCAAAAGATTTTGCCAACCTCTAACATTCTCACGTTTCAGGATAGCCCCTCCGCTTATTTAGCGCTTCAGCAAGATAAAGTTGAGGCGGTGCTGTTCGGAGAGCTGATTTTGGCAAGATTCGTCAAACAAGCAAAAGAACAAGGCCAGCCGTTGGTCGAGATCCTCTCTGAGCCCCTTTTTGTTGAACCACAAGGTATCGGTGTGAACAAAGGCGAGCCGGCTTTGCTCGCAGCGATCAACGAGCGGTTGTTAGCGATGG
>JBIIWK010000046.1:0-14723 GCA_044338955.1 Burkholderiaceae bacterium | reverse complement strand
TGATCGACCAGTTCACGCACAGACATAATCGTGTCGATCGCCCCTACACCTTGCCCTGCGCCCCAGATGTCTTTCCAGGCTTTGGGGCGTAAATCTTTATTGAGCGACACCGAGCCACCCACTTTGGCTGCCAAGACGTCTTCGGGTTCGATGCCCGCTGCAATGATGCTGGCTTTCAGATAGTTACCCGGCACGCCAGTGAAGTAAGGTGAGTACAGAATTTCAGCGGCATCGGCATCGATCACCATATTTTGATAGCGATCGGGCGCCATGGATTCGGTGGTGGGGATAAACCGAGTGCCGAGGTAGGCAAAGTCGCAGCCCAGCGCGCGCGCGGCTAGGATGTCTTTGCCGTGCGAGATGCACCCCGAAAGAATCAGCGGGCCGCTATAGAAACTACGAATCTCGTTGACCAGAGCGATCGGATTGAGCGTGCCGGCATGGCCACCGGCACCGTTTGCGACCAGAATCAGCCCGTCTACTCCGGCGTCGATGGCCTTGCGTGCATGGCGTGCATTGGTGACATCGTGCAACACGATGCCGCCGTAAGGGTGAACGCGATCAACCACCGTGTTGGGTGCATGCAGCGAGGTGATGAAGAGTGGCACTTCGTGTTGTGCGCAAATTTCTAGATCGCCCTCCCAGCGCGGATTGGAGGGGTGCACAATGAGGTTCACACCAAACGGTGACACCACGGCATTTGGGTGCTGCGCCTTATAAGCGGCTAAACGTGTTTTGATTTCGTTCAGCCACGTTGGCAGCTCTTCTTGAGGCCGTGCGTTGAGCGTTGGAAACGTGCCAATCACGCCCGCAGTGCATTGGGCCACCACGAGGTCGGTGCCCGATACTAAAAACATTGGCGCACCAATCACTGGGAGACGCGTTTGGGCTAAGAGGTGCTGCAATGTTGAAATGGTGTTCATGAAACTGCCTTAAGCAAAACGATAAATGTAAAACAGGCGGTGCATACTCTAACCGTAACGATAATTGTCCCTCAGCTTCACGTAGTGTTTCGCTTGGTGACGCAATGTGCCAGTGTTGCAGTAAAGGCTAGCCGTTACTGCAGAAAGGTACCTGCTGCAAAGGCTAGCCGTTACTGTTGAATGGTACCTGCTGTAGAGGCTAGCCGTTACTGCTGAAGGTTACCTTTAGTGATCACGCGTTCCCACATGGCATATTCGCTCAAGATGCGTGCGTGAAGTTCTTTGGGGCTTGCCTGGTCGATGGTGTAGCCGCCATCTTCGACGGCCTTACGAAAGGCTGGGTCGCGTTTGGCCAGTTCAAGCGCACTCGAAAGTTTGCTCACGACCGCAGCGGGCAAATTTTTGGGGCCTGCCACAGCGAGCCAACCCACTACTTCGTAATCAGCGATACCGGCTTCGATCATCGTGGGGACATTAGGCAGGCTCGGATTACGCTGTTTTGACGTCACAGCTAGCGCACGTGCCTGACCACTATCGACGAACACCTTACCGGTGCTGGTGATATCAAACATAAAGGTGATTTTGCCACTGATGACATCCATCATGGCCGGCGAGTTACCCTTGTAAGGGACATGCAGCATCGTTGCATCGGTGGATTGCACCAACAATTCTGCCGACAAATGGTTTGAGCCGCCAAACCCCGCAGAACCGAAAGACACTTTATCTGGATTCGCTTTGGCAAACGCGACAAGTTCTGCAACCGTCTTGACGGGGATTTGCGGCCCAATCAGCAGCACATTGGTGTAGTTCACGACCGAGCCAATCATGGTGAAATCTTGACGAGGGTCAAAAAGTTTGGTGCGTTGAACGATCGGTGAGATCGTCATTGTGGGGCTGGCGATAAAGTTCAGCGTGTAGCCGTCTGGCGTTGCCTTTGCAGTCGCGTCCGCACCCAACATGCCGCTTGCACCGGCGCGATTTTCGATGACGACCGCTTGTTTGAGTTGTTCGCTTAAGTAACGCGCAAAGGTTCGCCCTGTCACATCAACGGGCCCACCCGGCGGGTAGCCCACAATCAGCTTGATGGGGCGCTCGGGCCAGTTTGTTTGCGCGAAGGCAGGCATGCTCAAGCAGGTCGCGAGCAGCACTGCCCCTGTGAGGGCGCTTGCCAGCGTGCGCACACGGTGTGATAGTTTTTTTGACATGAAGATAGTCTCGCCGTATTTTTTTGGATACCTGAGTTTTTTCTATTGGCCTATTGAATCGTTGCGCCCGAGTCTTTTACGGCCTTGCTCCATTTGGTTAGCTCGGCGTCAATGTGTTTGCCGAAAGCCGCCGGCGTTGAACCGACTGTCGCATAGCCGCTTTCAGCCAACTGAGCGCGCACTTTTGGATCGGCTCCCACTTGGGCAAACGCTTGACTAAGCTTGTTGACGACTGCTTCGGGTGTTCCGGCAGGGGCCAAAATACCGTACCAAACTGTCACCTCAAACCCGGGCAAGGTCTCGGCAACGGTAGGCGTGTTGGGCAAAATCGGAGCGCGCTCAAGGCTACTGACTGCAATCGCTTTAAGTTTGCCTGCCTTGACCTGTTGAAACGAAGTCGAAATACTGTCAAACATAAACGACACTTCATTGCCCAACATGGCAATTACGGCTGGGCCGCTGCCTTTGTAGGGGATATGAACCATCTTTGTGCCGGTCAGTGTTTTAAACAATTCGACTGACAGGTGGCTGGTATTACCGTTGCCTGCAGAGGCATAAGAGAGCTTGTCGGGGTTGGCTTTGGCGTAGGCGATCAGCTCAGGGATTGTGTTGAAGGGTGAGCTGAGTGGCGCGGCGACCAAGAGAGGCAAGGTTGCCACCAGTGAAACAGGCGCAAAATCTTTACGCGTGTCATAGGGTAGTTTTGGATAAAGCGCATCGTTGATCGCGTGCGCTGTGAGTATCAGAATAATCGTTTGGCCATCGGGCTTAGCGCGGGCGAGCGCGCTCGTGGCGATCGTGCCGCCTGCACCACCTTTGTAATCCAGCACAATAGTTTGGCCTAATACTTTTTGTAAGTCGGGCAACATCGGGCGCGCCAGCATGTCTGCGCTGCCACCAGGCGGATACGGAATGATCAAGGTGATGGGTTGATTGGCGTTAGCCTGCGCTAACGCTAAACCGCTCAACGTCAAGCAGACCAAACCGAGCATCCAACGCGTGCTCTTTGTGATAAAGGTTTGAAGCATGGTGTGTCCCTTTGTTTTAATCGGAGAGGCTTGCGATGAAGTCACCGTAAGCGGCTGCGCCTTGGGCGCGCCTGTCAAACTGCTTTGTACACAGGATCGCCCTGCGCATTACGACGAATCACGGCTAGCTTATCCGAAATCGCTAAGGTCGCCCCAGTTTTCTTTGCTAGGGTTTCTACTGTGAGGCCTTCGAGTATGGCACGTACAACGAAGCCGCTTGGTGTGACATCGATGATTGCTAAGTCGGTGTAAACATAGTTCACCACCCCAGCTGCAGTGAGCGGATAGGTGCAGGCTGGCAGCAGCTTGGGTGTCTGGTCTTTTGTGACGTGTTCCATCATGACAATGACTTCGCGCGCACCCACCGCCAGATCCATCGCGCCACCAATGGCGGCAATCGCATCGGGCCCCGCCGTGAGCCAGTTTGCGAGATCGCCATTTTCGGCAACCTGAAATCCGCCCAGCACCGAGTAGTCGAGGTGGCCACCGCGCATCATCGCGAAGGCAATAGTGTGCTCGGTAATCGAGGCGCCGGGTAGCAAAACAACCGGCGTGCGGCTTGCATTGATAATGTCGAGATCAATGTCAGCACCGCTCGCGGCACCCCCCATCCCCAAAATGCCATTTTCACTTTGCAACAAAATCTCGCGATCGGCAGGTAAAAAATCCGCGACTAAAGTCGGCATGCCGATACCAAGATTGACGACCGCCCCATCTGGAAAATCATGCGCCACGAGATAGGCGATTTCGTTGCGCGATAGGGGTTTATAAGGCGCCTGCTGCGTGCTGCCCTCAGAAATGTCTTTTGTGTTCGCGCGGCTCATCGCTCGCCTCCAACAGCCACAACGGCTTGAACAAAAATGCCCGGTGTCATCACTTGTTCTGGGGGTAAGTCCCCCAAAGCGACCACGCGATTGACCTGAGCGATCGAGTGTTTGGCGGCCATGCACATGACAGGCCCAAAATTGCGCGCCGCCCAACGGTAGGTCAGATTGCCCCAGCGGTCCCCTAGGTGGGCTCGCACCAACGCCACGTCGCCGTGCAGCGGCTGCTCAAGAATGTAGCCTTTGCCATCTATGACGCGTTGCTCTTTGCCTTCAGCCACTAGGGTACCAAAACCGGTAGGGGTAAAAAAGGGCCCCAGACCAGCGCCCGCCGCGCGCAAACGCTCGGCGAGCGTACCTTGCGGCATGCACTCAAGCTCAACCTGCCCCGCCCGATAGGCGGCCAAGAATGTTTCAGAATTAACAGGACGTGGGTGTGAGCAAACTATTTTGCGAACGCGTCTGGCCTTGATCAGCCCTGCAATACCCACTTCGTGGGTACCCGCGTTATTGCTGATAATCGTGAGGTCACGCAGCCCCTTGTCAAGCACGGCGTGCAAAAGCTCAAAGGGGATACCCGCCTCGCCAAAACCACTCACCATGATTGAAGCGCCGTCTTGAAGAGGCGCGATCGCCTCTTCAAGCGAGTGCTTGATTTTGTCAATCATGCTTACTCCAGAGAAAGCTTGGCGGCCTCAACAATTTTTCTCCAGCTGGCTTGCTCTTTATCCATGAAGGCACCGAATTCAGCGGGAGTGCCGCCACCGGGGACGCCGCCCATTGTGGCAAAGCGTTCTTTGATGTCAGGCATCTCAAGTACTTTTTTGGTGGCTTGTTGGATTTTGTTGACGACATCAGCAGGTGTGCCGGCCGGTGCAACGAAACCAAACCAAGCGGTCACGACCATGTCTTTGATACCCGCCTCGGCCATGGTGGGGACATCGGGTAATTGTGGCGAGCGTTGCTCGCCTGTGATGGCCAAGGCGCGAAACTGTCCAGAGCGGATAAAGGGGATTGAACTAGGCAGGTTGTCGATGATAAAGGTCACTTGGCCGCCCAGTAGTGCTGCAACGGCAGGCCCCATTCCCTTGTAGGGTACATGTGTAAGTGTTAACCCAGTGCGCTGAGAAAACATCTCGGATGACAGGTGGGGAGATTGCCCAGTGCCAGGCGAGCCGAAGGAATAGTTTCCCTTTGGGTCATTTTTCAATGAATCGACGAGTTCTTTAACGGTTTTGTAGGGCGACTTACTATTGACGACCAAGATGTTTGGCACTGAAATCACCAAGGTGATTGGTGCAAAGTCAGTCGATTTGTACGGTAAGTTTTTATAAAGGCTGTAGTTAATGCCGTTTGGGCCAATGTTGCCAAAGCCAATGGTGTAGCCGTCAGGCGCCGAGCGCAACAGCGCTTGTGTGCCGATGATGCCGGCTGCGCCCGCACGATTTTCAACGACAACCGTTGTGCCCAGTGCGGCCCCAAGCTTTTCGCTCAGTAAGCGGGCGGTAATGTCAGTGGTGCCACCTGGCGCGGCGGGCACAATCAAGGTGATGGGTTTTTCTGGCCAAGCCGCAATGACGGGGGTACTTACCCCGAAGGCTGCAACCATGAGCGCACAGGCGCGAATTAGGGTTTTCATGAGTGTCTCCTCAGACATAGTTTGGACAATATTGCCGCGATTGTAGGTGCATTTGGGCTTCTAGAACGCAGTCTTCCAAAATCCGAGATTCTCTGACTCAGTTGGGGCGTTAAGATGGCGCATCGAGGAGAAAACCTATGGATCTGACCTGGACCACCGAAGAACGTGCCTTTCGTCAAGAGGTGCAAGATTTTGTTAACGCCAAATTACCCGCAGCGCTGCGTGCAAAGGCGTTTGCACACCATCGCGTCACCCGCGAAGAGTTTGTGTTTTGGCACAACACGCTGACCGATCACGGTTGGGGTGCGCCGAGTTGGCCTAAAGAATACGGTGGCACAGGCTGGAACCCCGTTCAGCGTCTGATTTTTGAGATTGAGTCGTTTAAGGCTGGGGCGCCGCGCTTGATCCCTTTTGGGCTGAGCATGATTGGCCCAGTGCTCATGAAGTATGGCTCCCAAGCTCAAAAAGATCATTTCTTGCCCCGTATGCTGCGGCTAGAAGACTGGTGGTGCCAGGGTTATTCAGAGCCGGGTTCTGGCTCTGATCTGGCCTCCTTAAAGACCCGCGCCGAGCGTGTGGGTGACCGCTACATCATTAACGGTCAAAAAACCTGGACCACCATGGCGCATCACGCCGACTGGATCTTCTGTTTGACGCGTACCGACACCACTGCCAAAGCGCAGCGCGGCATCTCGATGATCTTGATTGATATGAAGCAGCCGGGCGTAACCGTACGTCCAATCAGAACCTTGGATGGCGGTGCTGAGGTCAATGAGGTCTGGCTTGAAAACGTCGAAGCGCCACTCGAAAACCTCGTGGGTGAAGAAAATCAAGGTTGGACCTACGCAAAATATTTGCTCGGACACGAGCGAGGCGGGATTGCCGGTATCGGTCACTGCCACCGCGAGCTCGCGATCTTGAAGTCTTTGGCTGAACGCACGATGGCGAGTGGCGAAGCTCTAAGCTTGAACACCCGCGTGCGAGACAGCATCAATCGCGTTGAAGGTCAGTTGCTAGCGCTTGAACTCATGGTGCTGCGCGTGGCTGCAGGGGAGACAGATCCGGGGCCGAAGGCGTCGATCTTAAAAATTCGCGGTTCTGAGCTGCAGATGGAGCTTGCACGTTTGCAAATGCAAGTGGCGGGCGCTGACGCCTGGCCTTATGACCCCGAGTGGATGTTTGCGCAGGCCGAAGATCATGGACCAAGCCCCGAGTACTCGCCAGCCGCCGCAGCCGCATACTTTGATATGCGCAAGACGGCCATCTATGGCGGTACCAACGAAGTTCAAAAAGGCATCATTGCCAAACAAATCATCGGGGTATAAAAATGGACTTTACATACTCGCAAGAACAGCGCATGTTGACCGATAGCTTGCGCAGGTTGGTCGAAGACAATTGGTCGCGGCCCAAACGTCGCGAGCGTCAAAAGGCTGGCGTGTTGAATCGCAACGCCTGGGCAAGCTTAGTTGAACTGGGCGTGGGCGGCCTGATGGTGCCCGAAGAATTTGGTGGGTTTGCTGAGACGCCCGCCACCATGCTTGCGGTGCACCAAGAGCTTGGACGCGGCTTGGTCAGTGAACCTGCGATTTCAAGTGCAGTGATTGCGGTGACGCTATTGGCCAACAGCCAGAATCAGGTACTCAAGCAGCGCTGGCTGACCGCTCATGCTGAGGGTGATGCAGTCTTGGCGGTGGCGTGGCAAGAGCAGGGCGAGCGTGACTCGCAGCGCCCCTTATGCACGCGCGCGACAGCGTCTAAAGAGGGCTATACGCTTGAAGGCCGCAAAATGTTGGTTTGGCATGGTGCGGGTTCTCAGGCTGTGATCGTATCGGCGTTGCTTGACGGCGCAGTGGCATTATTTTTGGTGCCCTCAGATACCGCAGGTGTCTCGGTGCAAGACTATCCAACCTTTGATGGCTCGCGGGCTGCCACGATCCACTTTAAAGACGTGAGTGTGTCAGCTGAGCACCTAATCGCAAGCGGTGCGCAGGCTGAACAACTGTTGGCCTTGGCGCTTGATTACGGCATTACCGCTTTGTGCGCGCACGCGTGCGGTGCGATGGCTTACCTCACCGACAGTACGATTCAATATTTAAAAACACGTCAGCAGTTCGGTCAGCCACTTGCCGCGTTTCAGGTGTTGCAGCATCGCTTAGGCGATATGTTGATTCAATCTGAAATGGGGTTGTCGATGACCTATGTTGCCGCGATTGCTCTCGGCGAACCAGATGCCGCTAAGCGCAGTCGTTTGGTCTCAATGAGTAAAGTCGAGGTCGCAGCTGCCGCGCGTTTAGTGGGTGAGATTTCGGTACAGTTGCATGGTGGGATGGGGATGACCGATGAGCTTGAGGTTGGTGACTATTTCAAGCGACTTACTTACACCGAGATGTTGCTCGGTGATACAAACTTTCATCTGCAACGCATGCAAGAGCTCGAGGCGGCGTAGTCTGAAGTGAGATGCGAGGCACGTCGTGGTGCGTTTGAAAGATTGGTATGCAAGGCAAGGCGAGACGATCGTTTGAAAGATTGAAATGCAATGCAAGGCACGTCGACGTGAACGCTTGGTAGAGTATCTGTTGTTCAAAGGATTTAGATGTCGACGACTGATTTAAGTGCGTGGTTAGGTAAATCACAAACTGTAGTAGACCGTTTAGACCCCGGGCATGCGGCGCGTATCGCTGTGACGCTTGGGCGTCCGATTCCAGAGTTGGGTGCAGTGTTACCACCGCTTTGGCATTGGGCGTTTTTTTTAGAGACGGTGCCGATCGCGCAGACCGGTACTGATGGTCATCCCGCACGCGGTAGTTTCTTGCCGCCTGCCGACAATCGCAATCGGATGTGGGCCGGTGGGCGAGTGAACTTTGATGGTGGTTTGCTCGTTGGCACCGAGGCACATAAAACCTCGACAGTCATTGCGATTAAAGAAAAGGCTGGTCGCACCGGTTCATTATTATTTGTGACCGTCAAACACGACATCGTGCAAAACGGCAAGCTTGTCGTGAGCGAAGAGCAAGATATCGTTTACAGAGAGCCCAGCGCCCCTAAGCTTCAAGGTACTGAGCCCGCACCTGCGTCGCAATGGAAACAACCGGTTGACCCCAGTGCGGTATTGCTCTTTAGATACTCGGCTGTTACGTTCAATAGCCATCGTATTCATTACGACTATCCCTACGTCACTGAAAAAGAGGGCTATCCCGGCTTGGTGATTCACGGTCCGTTGATTGCCACCTTGATGTGCCAGGCGTTTGTTCAGGCTCACCCCAGTGCAACGCTTAAGCATTTGTCATACCGCGGCTTGCGTCCTTTGATTGCGCCAACCGCTTTTGATGTTGCCGGCACTGTCACTACGCCAGGCGAGGCCAAACTTTGGGCCGAACAAGAAGGCACACTTGCGCACCAAGCTGAACTGAGGTTTGAATAATGAACACAAATACTATGCACGCAGCAGCCTCGAAGGGCGCCAAGAAGGGCCCGCTGCCCTTAGAAGGCATCACCGTAGTGAGCCTTGAGCACGCGATTGCAGCACCCTTTTGCACGCGTCAACTTGCAGACATGGGGGCGCGCGTGATTAAGATCGAGCGCCCAGGTGTTGGCGACTTTGCGCGTAAGTATGACGAGCGCACGCGCGGCATGGCTTCGCACTTTGTCTGGACGAATCGTTCGAAAGAAAGCCTGACGCTTGATTTGAAGCACGCAGATGCAGGCCCAGTTCTTGAACAGTTGTTGGCGCAGGCTGATGTGCTGGTGCAAAATCTTGCACCCGGTGCAGCCGCGCGCATGGGCTTGTCGTTTGATGCGTTACATGCCAAATTTCCTAAGTTAATCGTGTGCGACATCTCTGGCTACGGTGAGGGTGGGCCCTACGAGAAAAAAAAGGCCTACGATCTGTTGATTCAAAGTGAAAGTGGTTTTGTGTCGGTAACTGGCTCGGCTGACGAACCTTCAAAGGCCGGTTGCTCGATTGCAGATATTTCAGCGGGCTCGTATGCGTATTCAAGTATTTTGAATGCGCTGCTGTTGCGTCATAAAACAGGGCTTGGTAGCCACCTCGATGTGTCGATGCTTGAAAGTATGGTCGAATGGATGAGTTTTCCGATGTATTACGCCTTTGAAGGCGCTGCACCACCGCCGCGTGCGGGTGCCTCGCATGCCACAATTTATCCGTACGGCCCTTTTCCGGTGGGTGATGGCAATACCATCATGTTGGGCCTGCAAAACGAGCGCGAGTGGGTGATCTTTTGCGAAAAAGTGATTGAGCAAAAAGCGCTAGCAGTTGATCCAGAGTTTGATAACAACACAAAACGCACCGCCAATCGCGCGCGCTTGCGTGCGGTGATTGTCGAGCTGTTTTCAAAGATGACGATTGCCCAGGTTGAGCAAAAGCTTGAAGACGCACAGATCGCAAACGCTCGTGTCAATGAGATGAAAGATGTCTGGGCTCACCCACAACTCAAGGCGCGTAATCGCTGGACCGAGGTGCAGAGCCCGGTTGGTCTGTTACCTGCATTGCTGCCACCTGCCACCAATAATCAGTTTGACGCGCGTATGGATCCGATCCCAGGTATCGGTGAACACACTAGAGCCATTCTCAAAGAGCTGGGTGTGAATGAGGCTGCTGTAGCAAGGCTGCTCGCCGACAAAGCGATTTAGGTTTTAAGGCGTGAGTGTGGCGAAGGCTGTGTTGACACACAGCCCGCCTTCTTTTTGAGACGCGAATGGTATGAATTGGTCTGGTGTCCAGCCGGTCAATCGGTCGATCAAGCAACTCATAAACGAATCAATGAGTGAGTCTGTCGATCGCTCAATTCACTAATCGATCTAACTTTTGATCTTGGCACCCAGCAAGCAAGGTTGTGAAGTTTCCTTGTGCAAGTTGCAAGTCGGGTGCGAGGTCTTGCAGTGGGCGCAGTACAAAAGCGCGTTGGTGCATGCGCGGGTGAGGCACGCTTAAGCGTGGTGTGTCGATTGTGAGCGTGCCGTAGAGCAATAGGTCAAGATCAAGCGTGCGCGGCGCGTTGCGGTAGGGACGCTCGCGTCCGTGCTCTTGCTCAATCGCTTGCAGTAGGTCGAGTAAGGGCAGGGGCTCAAGCGTTGTGTCAAGGGCGACAACGGTATTGATAAATACGGGGCCTTGCGCATCGACTGGGTCGCTGCTGTAGAGGGGTGCTTGTCTGAGCGTTAAGATCCCACTCGACTCACGTAAAGTTTTGATTGCAGCCGCGATGGTTTGCCGCGCGTCGCCCAGATTGGCCCCAAGTCCGATGTACGCGAGAGTGCTCATGGGCGCTGGTAACAGTCACTCGGCACCGTCCCAAGCCCAATAGTTGTAAACATGCTCATTGGTGGGGGTAACGCTTATTCAACAAACGGCGCGTCTTGTTGCCCAACGACAGCTCTGGGGCTGCGTCGGCGCCGGCGGGCGCGTGGTGCACCAGCCGCACTTTCGCGAGGTAAGTTGTTTAACTCTTCGATCATATCGGCTTTGCCTGAATCATCAGCATTCGCCAGATCCATCCACCATTGCGCCAGTACGCTGTCAAAGTCGCCAGCCGCCGCGCGCAACTGCAGAAAATCCACCGCAGCACGAAAGCGAGGTTGCTCGATCATGCGCCAGATTGATTTAGGCAGGCGACGATCAAAGCGAGGCTGCATAAACCAGATTTCACGCATGTCGGCGCTAAAGCGCTTTTGAATCGCAAGTTTTTCGGTTTGCTCGTCTAACACCGAGTCAGCAGCTTGCATCAAGGCCGGGATGCCAGTCTCGCCTTGCTTTAATAATTGTTGCCAACGCAACTCGACTTGATGCCACAGTAACGCTGCGAATAAAAAGCTTGGGCTGACAGTTTTTCCGGCACGAACGCGATGGTCGGTACGGTCTAGCGCAAGCTCAATAAATGCGGCACCGCTGGGTTGTTCGAGTACGACATCGAGCAAAGGCAGCATGCCTTGGTGTAAACCATCCTGGCGCAACCGTTGCAGACAATCCATGGCGTGCCCGCAGGTGAGCAGTTTGAGCATCTCATCGAACAAGCGCGAGGCAGGTACGTTTTCAATTAAGCCTGCCATCGACTGCAAAGGCTCTTCAGAGGCGGGATCAATTTTGCCGTTGAGTTTGACGGCAAATCGCACCGCGCGCAGCATGCGTACAGGGTCTTCGCGATAGCGTGTGCGCGGGTCACCGATCATCCGCACCACACGGTGTTTGAGATCTTCTACACCTTGATGGTAGTCAATGACATCTTCGGTGGTGGGGTCGTAATACAGCGCATTAATCGTGAAATCACGGCGTGCGGCATCTTGCGCATGGGTGCCAAATTCGTTGTCACGCAAGATACGACCATTTTCATCTGTCGCTTGTGATTCAGAGGCAGGTGCGCGAAAGGTTGAGGTTTCGATGATCTCTTGACCAAACACGACGTGCACCAGTTGAAAGCGCCGCCCGATGATGCGGGCGCGTCTAAATAACGGGCGCACTTGTTCAGGTGTCGCGTTGGTGGCAACGTCAAAGTCTTTGGGCTCGAGCCCGACGATCAGGTCGCGTACGGCACCGCCCACGATATAGGCTTGGTAACCCTCGTGTTGAAGCACTTCGCAGACTTTAATGGCGTGGCGTGAGACGTTACGGCGATCAATGCCGTGTTTGTCACGGCCGATGCGTTGCAGACCGGTTGAACGTTGGCCAAAGAGTTTGCCAACAAAGCGTTTAAGAGTGTCTGTAATCATCAGGATTTATGATCGGCCAGCGAAGTGAAGAGATTTAAGACTGGCCAATTGCGTTCTTGAGCAACTTTGAGCAGACTGGGACTTGGGTTGGTGACGATGGGGTGTGTCACCACCTCAAGTAGTGGCAGATCATTGATCGAATCACTATAGAAGTAGGATTTATCAAAATCTTTCAAGTCACGGTTTAAGGTGGCCAGCCAAGCATTGACGCGCAGCACTTTGCCATGCTTGAAGCTAGGCGTGCCGTGGATTTTTCCGGTGTACTGGCCTGCAAGGTATTCGGGTTCAGTGGCAATCAAGGTGGGTACGCCAAACGCACGTGCGATCGGTGCCGTCACAAAACTATTAGTTGCTGTGACCACGGCGCAGAGATCGCCCGCAGCAAGATGCTTTTGCACGATCGCTAAAGCTTGAGTCGTCATGGCCGGACGAATCACCCGCTGCATGTATTCTTCGTGCCAGGCGGCCAGCAGATGCGGTGGATGTGCAGCAAGCAAACCCAGCATAAATTCTGCAGCCTGCTCTGCCGTCAGGTCGCCCGCGTTATAGCGATTCATTAAGTCTTCGTTGCGAGCCAGTGCTTGCACCGGGTCTCCGGCGCGGCCCGATTTGGCCAGAAATTCAGCCCATTGGTGATCGCTGTCGAGTGGCAGCAGTGTGTGGTCCAGATCAAAGAGGGCTAGGCGTTGGCTAGTCATGAGTAGGTGTCGGTCGCAACGTAAAAGTCAGGCAAAAGGAATAGAAGACTGCAAAAAATCACGATCCGCAAGCATTAAGCGCAAGAGCGGTACTGTGACGCTGCGGTGCTTTGACAACGAATAGCGGTCAAGGGCATCGACCAGAGCAAACATTTGGCGAATGTCGCGTGAATAGTGCGTCAACGTCCAGTCAAGTACCTCTGCAGACAGAGGTAAGCCCTGTCGTTGAGCATAAATTTGTATGGCTTCGAATTTTTCTTGGTCAGAAAGCGGGTCAAGGCGAAACACCAGATCCCAACCCAAGCGGGTACGCAAATCTTCGCGCAGCGACAGCATCATGGGGGCACGATCACCTGAGACCGCTAAGGAAAAGGCATCTTCGGTTGAAGCCAACTCGCGCCAACGATTGTACAGGGCAAATACGCTGGCCTGCTGCTCTGGGTTCATGTCTTGGATGTCGTCGACGCAGACCAATTTGAGGTCTGAACCTGAAAGCGGGCGCGTGGCCCAAGCCAAGATCTCAGGGGCCGGTACGGCTAAATCAAAGAAAATCGACGATTTTTCAGCGGCAATAGCGCGCAGAACGTGACTGCGGCCAGCTCCTGGAGGACCCCACAGGTATAGGGCGCGACCAGGCGCAAGGCCGCTTGCCGCCTCGATTGCAGCCGTGTTTGACCCCACAACGGTGTTGTCCAAAGTGGGCCCAGGCGCGGGGATGATCTCTAGAAGTAACTGCCGACTCATCGACTCATCGTAAAATTAGGTATAAACACGGGGAAATCCCCGCAATTGTCACACAACCTTGGCTTTTTCTTATGACCCAACCACAAGCTCCTCTCACTTACCGCGATGCCGGCGTTGATATTGATGCCGGAGACGCGCTCGTTGACCGCATTAAGCCGATGGCTGCGCGCACGATGCGCGAAGGGGTGCTAGCAGGGATTGGTGGCTTTGGCGCCCTGTTTGAGGTGCCTAAGCGCTATAAAGAGCCCGTTTTGGTGTCGGGTACCGATGGCGTGGGTACGAAGCTCAAACTCGCCTTTGACTGGCAGCGCCACGATACGGTGGGGATTGACTTGGTGGCGATGAGCGTCAACGATATTTTGGTGCAAGGCGCCGAGCCACTGTTTTTTCTGGATTATTTTGCTTGTGGCAAATTATCGGTCGATGTGGCTGCACAGGTTGTCGGTGGCATTGCGCGTGGTTGCGAATTGTCAGGGTGCGCCTTAATTGGCGGTGAAACAGCCGAAATGCCGGGCATGTATCCCGACGGTGAATACGATTTGGCGGGTTTTGCAGTCGGCGCCGCCGAAAAATCCAAACTGATCGACGGTAAATCGATTCGGCCGGGCGACGTTGTGTTGGGCTTGGCGTCAAGTGGCGCACACTCGAACGGATTTTCGTTGTTGCGTAAGATTTTGCAGCGCGCGGGCGCACGACCCGAGCAAGATTTTCATGGTCAGCCCCTGGGTGATGTTGTGATGGCTCCGACCCATTTGTATGTCAAACCCGTGTTGGCAGTGCTCGCACAGTTTGAGGGTCAGATTAAAGGTTTGGCCCACATTACCGGCGGCGGCTTGCTTGATAACGTGCCGCGTATTTTGCAGAAAGGTCTGCAAGCACATTTGCATCGCGATGCTTGGCAGATGCCACAGCTCTTTTCTTGGTTGCAACAGCAGGGTG
>JBIIWK010000265.1:0-4450 GCA_044338955.1 Burkholderiaceae bacterium | reverse complement strand
GCAGCACGGTTGAGTCGGTCAGATCACGCTGCCAACGCGAAATCGGTAGTTTTTCAGACAGATGGCGCAACAAGGCATTTGCCAAGCCTAAGTTACCTTCAGCATTTTCAAAATCGATCGGGTTGACCTTGTGCGGCATGGTCGACGACCCTACTTCACCGTCTTTTAGGCGTTGCTTAAAAAAGCCAAGCGCAATGTAACCCCAGATATCGCGATTTAGATCAATCAAAATCGTGTTGGTACGGGCGACCGCATCAAACAGCGCTGCCATCCAGTCATGTGGCTCGATCTGAATCGTGTGTGCGTTTTGCTTGAGCCCAAGCTCAGCCAACACCTTGCCGCTAAAACGCGCCCAGTCAATCTCAGGATATGCCGACATGTGTGCGTTGTAGTTGCCGGTGGCACCGTTCATTTTTGCCAGTGGTACAACGGCTTGGATATTGGCGATCGCGTCGCGCAAGCGCGCGGCCACGTTGGCAAACTCTTTGCCCAAGGTTGTGGGGGTGGCTGGCTGGCCGTGCGTACGCGCCAACATGGGCTGTGCAGCCTGCGTATGCGCAATGTGTTGCACAGCGGCAAGCAGCTTGTGCAGCTGAGGCAATACAACCTGGTCGCGCGCCCGACCCAACATCAAAGCGTGCGAGGTGTTGTTGATGTCTTCAGAGGTACAGGCAAAATGAATGAACTCACCCGCCGCTTCAAGTTCTTGATCACCGGCCACTTGCTCTTTTAACCAATATTCAACCGCTTTCACGTCGTGATTAGTAACGCGCTCAATCTGCTTAATACGATCGGCATCCGCCTCTGAAAAATTAGTGACAATCGCTTGCAGGCGGGTTCGAGCTCTAGCCGAAAACGGCTTTAATTCGGCGAGGCCCGCCTCAGACAAACCCACCAGCCATGCAAGCTCGACCTCGACCCGATGGGCCATAAAGCCGGCCTCTGACAACAAAGGTCGCAAGAGCTCGCAGCGCGAAGCGTAACGTCCGTCAAGTGGCGAAACGGCATTCAAAGCGCTGAGCGCTGGGTTAGTTTTCATATTAGGTGTTGCTCAAAAAAACGACAGAATAGATAAAGATAAGTTTATCACCCCGGTTTGTACGCTAATTGGCCCGACAGGCTTTACACTCAGAATGTTGCAGTTTTCGCCTGAGGTTGCGCCGGCAAGTTTAGCCACGCAACAGCAAACGATTATTTGCCGTCACGCCCCCGACTCAACATTGTGCTGCGCCTCACCCTATGAAATTGCTGTCCTCACCTACTAGCCCCTACGTTCGCAAAGTGCGTATCGTCATGATTGAAAAAAAGCTCGACTATCAATTAGAAGACGCAAACGTTTGGGCTGCCGATACCCGCATCCAAGAACACAACCCCTTGGGTAAAGTGCCTTGCCTGGTCACTGACGACGGCGGCGCTTTGTTTGATTCGCGTGTCATCGTTGAATACCTTGACACCCTGTCACCCGTTGGCAGCTTGATCCCCAAGGGCGGCCGTGAGCGCGCTGCCGTCAAATGTTGGGAAGCCTTAGCCGATGGCACACTCGACGCCAGCATCGCGATTGTCAAAGAATTACAGCGCCCCTTGGGGCAACAAAGCCCTGAATGGATTGAACGCCAGTACGGCAAAATTGATGCCGCCCTAACCGCCATGGAAACTGGCTTAGGCGACCAAAACTTTTGCATGGGTATTAGCTACACGCTCTCCGATATCGCTGTCGGGTGCGTCTTGGGCTATATGGATTTACGTTTTGCGCACATCGATTGGCGCAGCACGCATCCGAATTTGGCGCGCTTAGACAAAAAACTGATGGCACGACCAAGCTTTATTGATACGGTGCCGCCTGCGGCTTAGCCGCCGTGCCGCTCTAGCGGCGGATTAACGCCGTTGTTTGGCGGTTACCACTCGGCGACACTAGGTCGCAATCAAATAATAATCCCGCCACCCAAGCAAACATCGCCGTCGTACAACACTGCCGACTGCCCAGGCGTGACAGCCCACTGTTGCTCTGTAAAGCTCAGTGCAAACGCGGGATAAGACCCACCCCCATCTGCAGAAGCAGACGCGGACACATCGCCAAACACACCGCTAGAGCGCCCCCCTTGCGCAGTCGCCGAGCTAAGCACACAACGTGCATCCGCCTGCCGATAGCGTGTTTTTGCGGCATACGCCCCAGGTGCCGGAGGTTGTTCATCGACCCAACTCACCTGCCCCGCCTGCAACGACGGCGATAGCAACCAGGGGTGGTCGTGGCCCTCTACGACATGCAATGTATTGCTTGCCATATCTTTGCGCGCCACGTACCAAACGGGACCCGTGCCATCGGCCTGCTGGTGGCCTTTGACACCTCCGATCCCCAAACCTTTACGTTGACCGAGGGTATAAAACGACAGGCCATGATGCGTGCCAACCCGCTCGCCTGATTGCGTGACAATCGGCCCGGGGTCTGTGGGCAAATAGCGATTTAAAAACTCACGAAATGGGCGTTCACCGATAAAACAAATCCCGGTTGAGTCTTTTTTTGCGGCGTTAGGCAAGCCAATGTTGTGCGCGATACGACGCACTTCGTCTTTGGTAATCTCGCCTAGCGGAAACAAAGTCTGCGCTAACTGCGCCTGATTTAATCGATGCAAAAAATAACTTTGGTCTTTTGTGTGATCAAGCGCCTTTAATAACTGGTAACGCGTGCCGAGTTGATCTTGCACAGCACCTTGCACCGCACGCACCCGCGCATAGTGACCGGTGGCGATGTGATCGGCGCCCAAAGTCATGGCATGATCTAAAAAAGCTTTGAATTTGATCTCGGCGTTACACAAGACATCAGGGTTAGGTGTGCGGCCGGCAGAGTACTCGCGTAAAAAATCGGCAAATACGCGGTCTTTGTATTCGGCCGCAAAATTCACGGCTTCGATATCGACACCCACCACATCGGCCACGCTTGCAGCGTCTAGCCAGTCTTGCCGGGTTGAGCAGTACTCAGAATCGTCATCGTCTTCCCAGTTTTTCATGAACAAGCCGATGACCTCGTAGCCTTGCTCTTTAAGCAGCCATGCGGTGACAGACGAGTCAACGCCGCCAGACATGCCGACCACGACTCGTTTTTTACCCCCGTTGGGGTGCGAAGACACTAAAGAATCCATATAGCTCAAATTGTAGTCGCTTCGCTAAAGTCTATCTTTTCACCGCTTAGTCATCTGACGCACTCAAACTGGGTCATCCTCAAGTCAAGCCTGACAACCTGACTGTAGGCTGACCTGTCATCCTGCAGTCAAAGAAGTTGAGCCATCTCGCACGACTAGACACTTTCTCGCTGAGGAAATAACAAGCCTAGGGGGCAAAACGGGTAAACTGCCGCACTAATAGAGATTATCTTCGGAGAAGTCGATGCGCATTGGAATCCCGCGCGAGACCCGCGACAGCGAGACTCGAGTTTCGGCCACACCAGAAACGGTCAAAAAATACGTTGCTGCTGGCCATCAGGTGTTAGTTGAGCGCGATGCCGGCCTAACCGCGCATTTTGGTAACGACGCTTACGAACAGGCCGGTGCCTCGATCACTGACGCAGCACAGGCCTTTGGTGCCGAGCTGATTTTAAAAGTGCGTGCGCCAAGCCCCACTGAACTGACGCACATCAAGCCAGGCACCGCACTGGCGGGCATGCTTGACCCGTTTGATGCCGAAGGCCTAGACGCCATGGCGCAGGCTGGGCTCACCGCCTTTGCGCTTGAAGCGGCACCACGCACCACGCGCGCGCAAAGCTTAGATGTGTTGTCCTCGCAAGCCAACCTGGCCGGCTATAAGGCCGTACTGCTGGGCGCCCACTATTACGGTCGTATGTTTCCGATGATGATGACGGCGGCGGGCACGATCAAGGCCGCCCGCGTTGTGATTCTAGGTACCGGTGTTGCCGGCTTGCAAGCGATTGCCACGGCTAAGCGCCTAGGTGCCGTCGTTGAAGCCTCTGACGTGCGCCCCGCCGCCAAAGAACAAGTCGAGTCACTCGGTGCAAAGTTTATTGACGTGCCCTTTGAAACCGACGAAGAGCGAGAAATCGCCAAAGGCATAGGTGGCTATGCCCGCCCAATGCCGGCAAGTTGGATGACGCGTCAGGCTGTATTGGTCTCAGAGCGTTGCAAGCAAGCTGACTTGGTCATTGCTACTGCCTTGATCCCAGGACGCCCAGCACCGACCTTGATCTCGGCCGACACCGTGCGCGCGATGAAACCCGGCTCGGTCATTATTGACTTGGCGGTTGAACGAGGCGGCAACTGCCCTTTGTCACAAAAAGGCCTGGTTGTACAAGAAAACGGTGTCACCTTGGTGGGCCTCACCAACCTACCTGGCATGGTTGCCACAGATGCCTCGGCTTTATATGCCCGCAATTTGCTTGACTTCTTAAAGCTCATTATTGATAAAGAAGGCAAGCTCGCCATTGCGCGCGATGACGATATTG
>JBIIWK010000387.1:0-14743 GCA_044338955.1 Burkholderiaceae bacterium | reverse complement strand
GATTATGCTTAATATAATTAGTGAAATATTTTTCATGGCATGTTTTTATTAAATGTATTCATTTCAAAGGATAAAATAAACGGAAGAGTAGATTTAAGACTTTATTATTAAGACAATCGAAAAAAATGAGAGCAATTTTTGAATTTGAGCATTTGATTTGTTAAATCATTTTTTCTCAAATAAAATTAGTTAAAATGTATTGAATACCTCTCGAATTCATTTTAGGTGAGCATTATTTCATCTGATTGGTGTATTTACCAGTTGGTCTTCTTCACTTGAAGATTTTCCCTCTCAATTCTAGTTTAATTATAAAAGGTTTTTGGGCTAGGATGCCTTATTGGCATTTTTTCCAATTAGATCACCATATCCTTCATCACTCGCATTGCCGAACTTATAGCACCTTCCATGTAGCCTGGGTAATTACTTGAGGTTTCAGTCGCCGAAAAGTATAGTCTTCCACTTAAATAACTCTCTTGCAATAATTTATGTCCGTTATTTTGATGTGGTCTTTGTATCATTTGATTGGCTCCTGAAATATATTCATCATTCCAGACTTTATCAAAGTAGGATAGAGGCTTTAAAATCTTATCGCCAAATAGTTCTTGCAATTGTTGTAAAACCAATTCTTTCCTTGATTCTTGGGTGTAGGAAGCTGCTGCACCACTTAAAAATCCGGTGAAGCCAAACTTGTTCTCTTCAAAATTGCTGTGATCGTACATTTCGCTAACAATGCCGGAATGGCTGTACAACATGCCCGACTGTCCATTTTCTCTCCAGAAAGCTTCATTATATTCTAATACAAATTTTATGGAACCAGACATCCAGGTTTGAACATTTGAGAAAACATGGCCAACTTCCTCGCCCAATTCTGGCGAATAGTGTATGTTAGTAATGGCCAATTGTGGAGGTAGGCATACAATTACTTTGTCGGCATGCCATTGGGCACCCTCTATATTTTCAATTAAAAGCTCATAATCTAGTTCTTTGATTGAACTGACTTTTGTGTTGAGCTGGATATTTTTGGAATCTAATTGATCACTTAAGGCATCTATGAGCGCTTGTGTGCCACCCGCTAATCGATAGGAGGGCTCTTCTGCTTCTGGGACAAAAAACTGTTGTGCTGGCTCAAAGGATTTGGTTTGAAAAAATGAGATTCCTTTTGAATATTGAGGGTATTTATGCAGTTTCAATTCATCAATTAGCAACAATAAATTTTGGTGGATGTCCGAAAACCAGGTCGCTCCGAGTTCTAGCGGTGTTTCATTTTTCCCTTTGATGGTTTGTATTCTTCCTCCCAATCTCGATGATGCTTCTAAAATTTGCGCATGGATGCCTCTTTTTGCTAATAAATAAGCTAAAGTTAAACCGCTTAGTCCCCCGCCAATAATAACAACTCTTTCTTCTGTCTGCATTTTTTCTAATTAATTCAATTTACCCGTTTTTAGATTTCGATTTTCGGGTGCTATTTACGTGTTTTTTCAGAATTCTTTTACCTTCTTTTTTTACCTCATCTGTTTTTCTGAGGCTCCATACTAAATCGCTTGCTGCTTTTCTGCTAGCTTCTACATCTACAATGGGACTTGGATAATCTTGATCGATTAGTACACCGTATAGATTTTGTTCGATCAGACTAATTTTCCAGGGTTCGTGAATTAAGGCAGGAGGGATGTTTTTTAGTTCAGGAATCCATGTTTTAATGAAAACACCATCCTCATCATGTTCTTGAGAGTTTTTAATGGGATTATAAATGCGAATGGTATTGATGCCCGTTACACCGGATTGCATTTGCAATTGTGGGTAATGAATACCCGGTTCATAATCTAAAAATTGTCTTGCCAGAAAATGTAATTCACGCCAATCCTGCCATAAATTAAAAACAAAGAAAGAAACTACCATGGCACGCATTCTGAAATTGATGTATCCGGTGGCGACTAAACAACGCATGCATGCATCCACAATGGGTATTCCGGTTTTTCCGGTCTGCCATGCTAAAATATAAGCCTCATTTTTAGGCTTGACCATGACATTGTAGGCCTTGTTTACATTTTCAAATTCCATACTACACTCATCTTCAAACTTTTGCATGAAATGGCAATGCCAATGTAAGCGTGAAATGAAATTGGAGAGGGCTCTTTTATTTTCCGATTTTTGATAATGTTGAACGGTAAATTGATAAACCATCCGCATACTCAAATTACCATAGCTAAGGTAAGGGGAGATGCGGCTACAACTCTTGCGACTTAAAGCGGGTTTTGAAATATGCTTTGAATAATTGAGGTACCTATCTTTTAAAAAACTTTGCAAATAGCGCCAAGCCATTGCCTCACCGCCTACTTGGAAGGATTTATTTTCGCTTGTTATTTCGGGGTTTAGCGCACTTCCCTTAAGCGATTCGTATAAGTTAGGGTCAAAATCCAGGAAATTCCAGTCACTCTCGTCAATTAATTTGGGCGCTTCTTCCATTTTTTGCTTCCAAAGTTTTTCCCAATCTCTTCTGGATCTCAACTTTCTTACTACCCCATTATGTTGATATTCATTCCATAGGATAGTATTATTCAAGCAAAATTCTTTAATGGCTAAATCCCGATCATAGCTTATTTTATTCCCAATTTCCTGATGTGAAAAAATGGTTTTGATGGCATATTTTTTGCCGATTTCTTCAAAAACAGTTGTGGCTTCATTATGGAAAATAGCAATTTGGGTATTTAAATCAGCCAATTTGCCTTGCATTTCTTGTAATGACTGGTGTATGAAACGCCAATGTCGAACAGCACTATCATCAAAATTCATGAGGAAGGGCTCGAAGCAATACAAAAGTAAAATGGGTAATTTCTGTCTTTGGGCGTAGTAAAGGGGCTCATGGTCTGTAAAGCGCAAGTCCCGTTTGAACCATACAATCACAATTTCCTGCTTCCCGATATTATTCACAAGTGATTCTATAAAATTGAATTAAGGTATGGATGATGCCTGTACGTTTTCTGTAGGGCAGCTTCTAATAAGCACGAATTTATCAAATAAACAGAACTACATGCTAAAGCTTGTTAAATTTTACCTTGAGATTAGCGAATCTTGAGTTTTGGATGGTTTTCATGTTAAGCCAGGCTTTTAAATTAACACTGCTTTAATTAGTTAAAAACTCTTCCCCTTAAACAAGAAAAATAAAACACTTTTGTCGGTTGATTTAGTGATATTTTACTAAACAATTTTAACCATAATATCTGCTTAGGCTATGTAGATCATGTGTTAAAAACATATTAATATCCAATTTGTGTGGCCGTTAAAATTGCAAGAACTGCAATAAACAACATGATTAGTACAGGTTTATAAATAAACTTGATCCATTCATTGTATTTAATACTTGCAAGTGCAATAATAGCCATGGTTGCACCATTAGTCGGTATTATTAAATCCATCATAATGGCGCCATATTGGTAGGCAAGAACACAAACTTGTCTGGTGATGCCAATTAAATCAGCCAATGGCGTTAAAATTGGCATTGTTAAAATAGCCTGGCCAGAATTACTTGGAACGGGAAAGTGTAATATGGTATGGGATACCATCATGAGGACTGCCGACAGTGCCGGAGGAAGATCTTTCAATGGTCCGAAAAGCCCGTAAACGATTGTGTCGATAATCATTCCGTCTTTTAAAATCACAGACACACTATTAGCGAGTCCGATGATTATTGCAGCAAAAACCATTTCCTTAAAACCATCAATATAAATTTCAGTCGTTTTATTAAAGCTATAATTGGCTACCAGACCAGAAATCAATCCCAAGGCGAAGAAACAAGCAGACATTTCATTGAATCCCCATCCTAATGCAATCAATCCATAGGTAACCACAAGAAATGTGATGGTCAATAAAACCAAGATTAATTTATTTCTGGTTGTCAGCTTTTCAATTATTAAGTCTTGTTGCGACTTTTCAATACGATTTTGATGGGCATTTCTAAGCAGGTAAATTATCCAAACTGCCGAGGCTATGACTAAAACTATTAGTCTATATTCATAGCCGGAAAGCAGTTCTATACCCGCTTCTTTTTGTGCGATTACCACCCCGAAAGGGTTAAATGGACTGAATGAGGCCCCCAGAATGGCAGATCCATAACTGGCTGTAACAATTGTGGATGCATTATATCCGATGCTTCGGCCAAATATTAGCAGCATTGGAGTCATTGCTATTATTTCTTCTTGTAGATTAATTGAAAAGCCAGCCGTTAGAAATAGGAGGGAGATAATGACTAGTGCCAGAGATTCTTTACCGCTTAACCCAATCATTAGCTGATTTAGTCCCTGGTTGAGTGCCCCGGTTTTTTCGATCAAGTAAAAACAGCCTCCAAGAATTAGGATTAATACCATTAAATCTGCCCGTCCAATCATTCCTTTGGGTATGGCAAGGAGCAAATCAAAAGGTGTAAGATAAGTTGCATCTTTTTGTTGATAGGAGTCAGATACAACACTTGTTCGTTTCGTTATTTCGTCAAATTCTCTTTGATAGCTTCCTTGAGGTATAATAAAAGTGAGTATCCATGCACAAAGTATTACGAATAGAATGATGGTTATTGCGTTAGGAAATTTTTTCATGTTTGCTCATAATAGACGGTTTATAATCAGCGATTTACCGATTTTTTTTTAAAAACCTGCATAGAGTTGCAGAAACTTGCATCCTGCACCGGTACATTTTAAAGAAAGCAATCAGCCCTTCGATTGCCATGGGGGCGAATTTCTTTCTGCTTATTTTTCGCATACCTTAGGGAGAGTATCCTAATAAATAATCAGGAATGACAGGCAATTAGGTATTTCTCCATCAATTAATTACCATTGTTGATGTACCATTATAAGCCTTAGCTTCGAGTAGCTTAAGAAATTTCCATCCCAGGACCTTTCTTTTACCTCACAGCTATCATTACTTTACTAGCTTTTTTGCACCTCTGTGTTTTTTCTGCTGAACTGTGAATCTGCCAGATTAGTCCATCCATTATTTAGCCTTTTTTTTAATTAAAGGAATTCTGATTTAGCCTTCTTTTTTTAGATATTACATTCGAGTGAAATCCGAAAAAATAAGTTAATTTGATGTAATCATTAGTTCAGGCTATGTTTTTGATTGTATTAATCCGATTTTTCCAGACTGCAATTTAAAATACATTCCTTAATCCTCATGCAATTTTACTTCCATCGTGTCTAAATTAAGTCGTAAAGCTAGTCCAAGTTCAGGGTCCCATGAAGGTCTAAAAACAACACAAGCGATGTTGGCATTTTCATTTTCTTTATAGCTCAAATAAACAGCTTGAAGTTCCAGCGTAGGTAGAAATTTATCAAGAGTATCAAGATTTGTTTCAGAAAAGGATTGATCTATTGACTTTAAGGATTTGAAATACTGGTAGGCGGTTTGGTAAATTTTTTGCCCTATGGATTTGTCGCAAGACATCAACTTGAGATATAAATCTCTGTCTGTTTCTGTAATAAAGTTCTCCTGTGCATTACTGTCTCCAAAAACAATGGGCGACAATTTGTCTAAGCAATTTACATATCTAAGAGCATACAGATTCAGCCAATAATCGTCTTTATGTAAAAGTCCGACGGTCTTGTCAAAATAACATTGGTCTGCATTAATTGAGTCAGGTTTTATTTCTTTATAGTCCGTAAAAAGTTTTTGTTTTTCAATATCTTCTATGCTCTCAAACAAATAAGGAATAAATTGGCGCTTGTTGCACACATAATGCCCATAGTCAATTTCGTTTCGTTTGTATGGGTCGTTCAGGATAGTTTCAATCTTCCAAACGAAGTCGATGTTGTCTATTATTTTATAAAAATATCTGTTCATTTTTTTTAAGTTTTTTGGCTTCAATTACAAATAAATAAACCTCTTTTCGGAAAACAGCTGTTATATCCAGTACGTTGTTCAATCGTTATTTTGTCGACTGGGTTAACTTAATTAAGAAATAGATTGTAGGAATGAAAATTAGTCCCAATGTTAATGGTAAAAACCAAAGCCCAAGCCCTTCTGTCTGGCCGTTTGCATGATTTATTGTTTGATAAGAAATTAGTCCAAAAATCACTACAATAATTACTTTTAAATATCTAATCAATCTTGTCGCGTTTGTGTATTGTCTTAATGCATTATCTTTAGTTATGTCACCTGGATAATTAAAAATGTGCGGAAATTTATTGAGAATTGTTAATCCGACAAAAAGAACTGTCGCCACTAATGGTAAAGTAAAAATCATCGATTTGTCGCCAAATCCATCTGCAAGTCCAGCTCCGTTGTAATGTGTTGGAATAATGTCGGGTAAACTTTTATAGGTGTTAATTACCAAAGTCCAAACAGCACAAATTAAAAGCCAACCCATAATTTCAACTGTCTTGTCGATTTTAGTAGGTTCTAATTTTAATTTTGGTCTTTCTCCCATTGTCTTTCAGTTTTTAAGGTTTTGGACTTTTCGAAGGTAGCGATTTTCGCCACAAATGTGTATGCGGATTACTGAATCACTATTTTTTGTAGGGGCTATTAATGGCAAGTTTATTTTCTTTATGTCAAACGATAATTTTGAACTGAATATTTTGTGTCTATTTTAGAACATGGTCTGCTATTTTTTTTTGAGCATCATAAACATTAATAGATTTGTTGAACTGTTTTTTCAACTTGGATGTGCTTCGCTTGAAATCCAGATTTTCAGCTCGGTATCTTAGTCAAACGTACCTGCGGTTTCAATGCTAAATTTTGAAATACTCTTGTAAGCAATAGATTTATATTCAATTTAATAGCTGTTAAACCTTTAAATCTTCTAAGTTAAGTCTTTACTTGTAAAGATAAAAGTGTCCCTAATTAGCTTAAAACCCAATTCGATTTCCTTTCCTTCTGTTAGATGCTGTCCATGCTTTATTGTTAATTCTACTTGACTTACCGCACCTGCGTTTCCAAGAATAGCCGAAAATAGTCCCGTAATTTTAATTTATTTAGACTTAACCTAATCATAAGGCTTTTTGGTGTCGCCCCGTTTATTAAAGTTGTTTCAAGTCTTAACTTTTGACAGTTAATTTCACAAAATATTTTTTAAGAAAATGAAAGTTGTTATTGGAGGTTGTTTTCTGATTTCGTTGTGTTGTTTATTAAACTTGCCTGAAACGGTTTACAGCTTTTGGTAGTTTCAGATTATTCGTATTAAAGTTGAGTTAGGGCAAGAAAATCTTTTTGGATCATGAACCTTCACCTTTTGGGTAGGTGCTATTAGTAGTAGGCTTTTTTAATTCAAGTTTCTATATTCCATTGGTGTTTTACCTGTCCTTTTCTTAAAAAGTTTATTGAAATATTGTGGATATTCAAATCCCAAATTGTAGGCAATTTCGTTAATGTTCTTTTCTGAATTTAAAAGCAAGTTCTTCGCTTCCTCAATAAGATAGAAATGAATGTGTTCTTGTGCGTTTTTCCCAGTTTCTTTTTTTAGTAAATCACTTAAATAACTTGGCGACAAATGAACGTTATCAGCTAAATATTTAACTGTAGGTAAGCCTTGTTCATTTTTCTTGTCATCAGCAAAATATTGAATTAACAAGTTTTCTATTTGTGAAAGTATAGATTTATTGGTCTGACTTCTCGTTATCAATTGTCTGCCATAAAATCTTGAACAATAATTTAATAATAATTCTATTGTCGACACAATGATGTATTGGCTATGTACATCAATATTTTCTTGAAGTTCGCTTTGAATTTTTTGAATACATTCAAATAAAACGTTTTTTTCTTTGTCTGAAAGATGTAGTGCTTCTGAAACTTCGTAATTAAAAAAACTATAGTTTTTTATTTTTTCGTTTAGCGAGGTAGAGCGGATTAAGTCGGGGTGAAAAAACAAACCCCAGCCCATTTTATCTTCTCTTTCGTCTACTTCATTATCTATTTCTATAACTTGATTTGGTGCTATACAAATTAGGTTTCCATCTTGAAAATCTATTGCTTTTCTTCCATAATTAATATTGTTCTTACAATAGTTCTTGAACATTATTGAATAAAAATCGGTCGTGATTTTAGAATTTTGTTCGACTTGCTCAGTTACCTTGCTAAAATCTAATACAGTAACTAAGGGGTGATTGCTAATTCCTATGTTAAATAACTTATGTAGGTCAGTAATACAATGAAGATGTATAAGTTCTTTCATATTTTTTCACTCAATTCTTTTAAGTATTCTAAATAAATATGCCCACGCCTTTCTGCAAAAAAATCCAAACTCAAAACAATACTGGCTTGAATAAACAAACCTAATCCAATACCCCTCCAAAATGTGTCATTTAAAGAGCTATACATCAAAGCTATGCCTAAAATAATTAATGCTATTTCTACATATCTAAAAATAACAAAATTGCTCATCACTTTTTCCATTCGAGGAATTTCAAACGTTTTTATGCTTTGTGGTTCTTTCAGAATAAAGGTTTCAACACGTGCAGCGTCTTTTGGACTTCTATTAATAATAGTAAATCCTACTGCAAATTCAAGCAAAGCAACAATTATGAAAGGAACAGCAACTCCTTTCCAAAAAGAGGACTTCAAAATAAAAATGAAATAGAGAGCCATTGCTAAAGCAATGACTCCTATCAAAATAAAAATATAGCTTTCAGATTTTTCTCCATTAAAATATTTTATAACTGGATTCATATTTCCGATATTTTAGAGTCCAAATTGAGATTTAATGCCACCTATAAATGTTGCATCATCGTATTGTTGACGATTTGCAATAAGCATTTTTGCATCTTCGCCTGCGGTATAACGCAATTGTTTTTTACCATCCGTAGCAGCCTCAAATATCACTTCTGCAACAACACTAGCAGGAGAAGCATTTTGAGCCATTGCTGGTAATGCAGTCATCAATGCACCTACAATGTTTTGGTATTCAGACATATTTTCATCATTGCTAAAATCGAATGACCTGCCTGCAAAATCAGTTGCTATCATACCAGGTTCAACAATTTTTACTTGTCCGCCAAATTGTTCTACCTCATAGTTAAGAGATTCAGAAATACCTTCAACAGCAAATTTTGTTCCGTGGTACAATGAACCCAAAGGGAAAGTCATTTTACCTCCAATAGAGGAAATATTGATAATAATACCCCTTTTATTTTGTCTAAAATGAGACAAAACAGTTTTAGTAACATCTAATAGTCCGATGACATTAGTATTAAACTGTCGTAAGATCTTTTCTCTGCTAAATGCTTCTAATGGTCCGTATGCACCATAACCCGCATTATTAAGTAATACATCTATATTGCCAAATTTTTGAATAGCTTCTTTAAAGGCTTTTTGAATAGAATCCAAATCCAAAACATCAAGTTTGACAACTAAAACATTTTCTAACTGTTTTAATTCTGTTTCATTTTCTGGATTTCTCATTGTAGCGATTACATTCCAACCTTTTGATTGAAATAACTTCGCAGTTTCTTTTCCTATGCCACTGCTTGCACCTGTAATTAAAATTGTCTTGTTCATTTTTTAGAATTTTATATTATAGTGCAAAAGTCCCTCTAAACTTTAGCTATCAGATAATACAATTTCAGGTTGTTTGTATTGTTTTTACGGATTGTAGATCTAAGCTTAAGCTAACGTTTGCAGTTAACGTTAATTGGCTCTGCGTTCAGTATAGAGTAGTAAGCACTAAAGTTAAAATTCAGTACAAAAGCTCATAGAATGTACTAATGTTCAGTCAAGCACTAAAGAGAAACTGACGTAAAATCAATGTTGTCTGTTCTTTTGCTCCTAGTTTATTTAAGATCATTCCTTGCCCTGCTTTTCGTTCTGCTTTCCGAAATTGTTGTTTAAGATATTACCTTAAATGTTTCGCTCATTCACTTGCAACAGTTAATTGCCTTTATCTTTGGTGTTGTAAATATTCTTTTAAAGTCTAAATTATTAGCTTCTCAAAACAAACACTGTTTTCAACTTCGGCATATTGTCCATAGTTCTTGATAATGATAAAATCATTTTTCTTGTATAAACCTATTGCTTCTGGTTGGTTAAATCCTGTTTCTAAAATACATTTTTTATAATTTAATTCCTTTGTCCAATTTTCTAATTCTTTTAAAATAATTGAAGCGTTCCCATTTCCTCTTTTTTCAAGTCGTACAAAGATTCGTTTTATTTCCATTACATCTTCTTCATACTCTTTAATTGCACCACAGCCAATCGCAATTTCATTTTCGTATAAAACAACTGCATATTTTATAGCAGATATTTTATTAAATTGAGCATAAAAGTGATGTTCTTCACCATCTCTAATTGCCAAATCTTTATCAAGTTCAACAACTAATTCTTGAAAATCTAAATCGTCAGTGTTTGTTCTATTAATCTTATACATTATCAAATTATTGTTCTGTTTGTATTTTTGAGGAAATTACTGCTATCGTTTTGCAGCTTGGCGAAGTGGCGGAAATCGAAGCACAAATTTTCGGTTTTGCACAAAAGTTCTATAAAAGTACTGCTCTAGAATTTAGCACTGAACCCACATTTTTGCCAAACGCATATTATCGGGACGGCCTTCTTGTCGTCCGTATGTTTTACTCTTCTCCAAAATAGGCGCTGTCAATTTCTTAATTTACTCCAAACCTATCCAATCAATCAACAATTCGAAGTCTTCTTCTTGCTTATTGGCGATCAAAAAACTCAATTCTTCGATGTTTTTAAAATTAAAATTCGGGATATTCAATTTTCGCCCTCGATACTGAGGGTAAAATTTACTGATTTCTAACTTGATGTTTTCCCATTCTCCTGAAGTGGCAAATTGTTGTACGTAGGACTCAGATTGCGAATTATCGCCCTTCAAACGAAATTCATAGCGCTTGCCATCTCCTTTTATGCGCAAAACAATAAACTTCTTTTCTTCCACTAGTTTTATCGTTGTGTTCAATTGTATTGAGGCAAATCCTCCGTTATTCGCCATTGAAACGTGACCTGCAAATCGTCCATGTCCTACATTGGTTAGCTCCAGTGAACTTTTGGATATTCCACCCATCACACCATCGTTGACAATAAGCCATTCCCTGATGCTCGTTTGACTTGAGAAAGTATAAATCGTTTTCATGGTTGATTTAGTGAATAAGCTGAGTAGGCTAAAAATTAATACGGATTTCATACTTATATTTTTTTAAAACGTTATTGGTTTTTTATGAGGCTATCTACAAAGTTGGTCTTATTTTCTTGTGTTTATTAATGTTCTTTTAATAGTTCTCTCGTCATGGAATTGAACCGGTGATTTTCACCACGATGTTGATGCGGAGCACTAAACTTTCGGCTACCACTAAACTGTCTGCTGGGCACAAAACCCCCGCCTTTGCAAAACGGCTGTTAGCATAGTTGTTATTTCATTTCAATATTTAATATTCCTTCTCCGTCTTTTCCTAAAAATTTCACAAGTATTTCTGCAAAAGCGTTTGGGCCATTATCACAATTTGTAAAAATTAAAAGTGCTTGTTTTGTTTTAGGAACAATAAATGCAATGGTGTGAACACCAATATCATCACCTCCGTGAACAAGTGCAAAATCTTTATTTTCATTTATATTTTCATCAACCCACCAACCTAAACCAAAATGTTTGTAATCATTAATCCTAACTTGGTCTGCAATCATTTCTTTGTATAATTTGTCAGATAAGCCAGCACCATTCAAAATATAAACTAAAAACTTAGAATAATCTTCAACTGTTGTAAGCAAATTGTCTGCTGCATTGGCAGTTTTGTTTTTTTGGATTTCATAAAGTTCCCCTTTTTCATTATGCCACTTTGCGAACCTTGTTGAATCCATTTTATCATCCCAAATAAATCTGGTGTCCTTCATTTTTAGAGGCTTAAAAATCAATTCACTTGCTAATTGTTCTAATGATTTCTTAAACTTTTTTTCTAAGGCTTTTCGTAAGTATTCGTAACCTTCTCCCGAGTATTGGTATTTTGTTCCAGGATCAAATTCAAAGGATAATTTACCGTCTTTATTATTTCCTCTCCAATTTGGAAAACCAGTTTGATGGCTCAGTATTATTCTTGTGGTCAATAACTTGGCTCTTGGGTCATTTGCAATATCAGGGTCGGTATAATACTTATAAATGGGTTCGTCTAAATCCCATTTCCTGGCATTTATTAATTTTAATGCAACAATAGCAGTAATAGGCTTTGTCATTGATGCTACATTCCATATTGTATTTATTGGTGCGGGTTTGTTTGTCTGTAACTCTCCAAACACACTTATTTGCTCAATTTTACCATCTTTTATAATCCCAATACCTAATGCAGGAATATGTTTTTGTTTTAGCCATCTTTCCGTTTCGTTTTTGTCGATAAACAAAATTTCTTCATTAAATGGTTTTTCGAAATCTTTATGGTCGTAACTTAATCCTTTTGATAATTTAAAATCTCCATTTTCTAAAATCCAAACGTGAGTAAATTTTGCAACGCTTGTGAGATATTCAGCCTTACTTTCTTCAACAGCATAAAAATTATGATTTCCAGTTTGAATAGCACCGTATAAAACACCATTTTTTTCTAGTGGATATACTTCCATTTTATTGTTTGCAAGTATTCTTTTGGGCTTATAGGTTAATTTGCAAAGTCCGTTTTGAATTCCTGAAATAAATTCCGCTTTTGAATTTGTAATTCCTGCTTGGTCGTGATAAAATTCAAAAGTTTCACTTACGAGAATTTCAAATTGTTTGATGTCGCAATTATTGAAGCCAACATTGAAGAGTAGGCTGTCTTTTATTTCAATGGATTTGTATAATTCAGATGATTTCTCAACTTGTCCAAATGTTGTCAACCTTGATATTACGAGAAAGAATAGAAATATTTGTCTTTTCATTATTGTTTATAGTCTGCGCTTTGGTACAATGACCGCTAACGGTTTCGGGCCTGGCGTTCGGGTGGGTTTCGGAGCACAAAACCTGAATTTATTACTAAAGTTCAATTGAAAAACTGCTGTTGAGTTTTGCACTTTCGCCCGCCTGACGCAAAACCCTTGTTAGCTGTCGTTATTTTTTGTTCGTTTTGTTTATCAATTCGTAGGATAAAGCGTCAATTCGGTCATTAATTTCAGATACATTTGACAAGATAATAACTGCCGTTTTTTCTTCAACTTTCATTACTATTGAAGATGAGTATCCGCCTGTTCCTCCATTGTGCCAAAGTAAATTCTTTCCATTTGTAGATTCTAATTTGTGCCAACCTAAACCAATTTTCGTATTTCCTTTAATTTCAAAAGTTGTTTTTCTTGTCAATTCGAGTTCTTTGTTTTTAGGATTGAATTGTGCATTTGCGAACATTGCCAAATCTTCTGTTGTAGATAATACTCCTCCTGCTCCAAAAAGAACATCAAAATCCCAATTAGATACTATTTCTCCCTTTTTGTTTAATCCTTTTATAAGACTATTCCCCAAATTTTGTGAACTTGTGAATGAATTTGCCATTTTGTATTTGTCAAAAATTTTCTTTTGTAAAAGGGTTTGAAAATTTGTTTTTTGAGACAACCCGAGTGTGTAACCTAAAAGGCCTGTACCCAAGTTTGAATATGAATAAGTTTTGTTTCCAAGTTTTAACAAATTTTTAAGATACTCTTCAATTCCGGTTTTGCCATAATTTTTATATGGATTGATTTCATTTGATAAATCCAAATTTTCAGGCAAACGAGGTAAACCAGAAGTTTGATTAGCCAAACTCTCAAAATTTATTTTGATGTTATCTTTGAAAGCAAATGGGTAATAAGAATTGATTTCGTCTGTCAATTTTATTTTTTTATTCTCAACAAGTGAAGCTAAAACGGTTGATGTGAATACTTTTGTAATTGAGCCTATTTCAAAGATTTTCTTTTGATTTTCAACAGGTTTTATGGTGTCATTTATTTTTATAATTCCGTAGAAATTCGTTTTTCCATTTTCAATTAAAGCGATAGAAAGTTGTGTATTGTTTGGAAAATCGTTGGATTTTGAAAAGATGATTTCAGCAATTTCCTTAGGGTATTTGCTCAATGAGTTTACCGTCTTATTCTCACTTTCTTTGGGCTTTTCGTAAGGTTTTATGAAAAGTCCATTAATTTGGTTTTGGTCATTAAGTGAAATATTTATCGTCAAGACAGCTTTTTCAAATTTCGTTTTATACATTGCATAAGTTCCCTGCTGATAGTCGATAAACTCCGAACTTTCTATATTACCTCCTTGACTTTTCAATCCGGCTAGAAACTGTTTTGTTTTTTCAATAGGCAATGCTTTTTTCATTTCTTGTGAAAAACGGTTAAAAATTTCATCATATCTATCAGCATTATAGTTAACCTGAAAATTGTCAATCGCAATTTTATAATTCTCGGTTTGAGCAAATAATAAATTTGTCATAAAGATTGCGATTAAGAAGGCAAGTAGTCTTTTCATACGTATTGTTGTTTATAATGACAGCTAACGGTTTCGGGCCTGGCGTTCGGGTGGGTTTCGGAGCACAAAACTATCAACCAGCACTGAACTTGAATAGAAGCACAAAGCTCCAAGTTTGCACGTCAACCCGCCTGACGTAGATACCCGTTTTAAAGGCAGGTTATTTTTTCATAAGTTGCTTTACTATGATTGGAATAATTGGGGCAAATCCTTTCTTTGTCCACCTTTGACTATAATTTGCTGTTATGATTGTTTTTATGTTTGGGATATATATAACTTGTGTTCCCCAAAATCCCGAATGTGTATAGGCTTTTAATCCTTCAATTTCAGTCTCCCAAATTCCCATTCTATAATCAA
>JBIIWK010000264.1:0-4453 GCA_044338955.1 Burkholderiaceae bacterium | reverse complement strand
TCCTTGCGTCATCGACACCTTAATCGATACCAAAAAATATCCTAACGCCTTTCGCATTACACCCTCAAACACGCAGTGGGACGATGCGGTACGACACTACTGCCTGAATATCTTAAAGCTCAAAAAGATTGCGGTGATTGGTGACACTACGGGCTATGGCGTTAGCGCCGTCAATGCCTCGGTTGCGGCATTTAAAAGAGAGGGGGCTGCGGTCACGTATCAAGCCAATATTGACTCAACGCAGTCTGATCTAACCCCTGACATGTTACGCGCCAAAAACAGCGGAGCTGAAGTCATCGTCGTCTGGAGTGTGAGCACCGGCATGTATTCGCGCATGTTCAACACGCGCGCAAAAATGAATTGGGATGTCTCGTTTGTGGGCCATCCATCGGTCTCTTCAGGAGAAATTGCTCCGCTTCTGGACAAGCCAGATAATTGGGCCAAGGTCTATGCCGTAGGCTATAAAAGTTGCAGCTATGATGCAGCGGGTAACTTGCCCCCTGCAACCCAAGCCTTTGTTGCTAACCTACTTAAAGCCAAGGTCAAACTAGATGACACCTTGCTTTGGTGGGTGGCCTGTGGCGCTGATGCGATTGATTTAATCGCCAAGGCGGTTGGGGCGAGCGGGTCGACTAAGCCCGAAGGGATCGTAGCGTACTGGAATTCAATCAAAGGGTACTCGGTGCACTTTGGTACCTACAACTACTCACTTGACCAGCACAACGGCTACTCAACATCTGAAATCGTGATGTCTGAGGCACGGTCTGCGAAAAACGGAACCTTCGCACTCGCACCCGGTTACTAAGTCAGTCGACCCTTCAGGAAGCACACATGTTTGCATCGATTCTCGCCGCCGGCTTGGCGGCGGGCGCGATTTACGCGCTCGTTGGCATTACCTACAACACCATGTACTCAACGTCACGGGTGATGAGTTTCACCGCGGGGCAGCTTGGGATGCTTGGCGGTGTGTTTGGCTCGTACTTCATTTTGAAGCTTGGACTTCCTATTATTGTTGGTTTTTTGGCCACCTTGGTCTGCTGCGCCATACTGGGCTACATCACAGAGCTCGTTGCCGTCAGGCCTGTGTTAAAGAGCCTTGAGCAGCATTTGTATGTGCTTTCAACACTCGCACTTGCCTTGATGATTCAGCAAGTCACCGCAATTGAATGGGGTACCGAACCCAGACCATTTCCAAAATTGGTTGGGTGGGGAGAAGGCGTTTGGGATGAAAAATTCTGGATACCCGTCGTTGCCTGCGCGCTCACAATTATTGGTCTTGAATTTTTATACCGTCGCACGCTCGTCGGACGCGCCTTTGTCGCCGTTGCAGAAGACAACTTTGCGGCGCAAGCCTTGGGTCTTCCCGAACGAAATCTGCGTGTCGCAAGTTATATGCTTGCAGCCGTTGTGGGCGGTATTGCTGGATTTTCTGGCGGAGAGTTGTTACTGGCGTTCTTTGCGAACGGCGCCTTATTAAATTTTTATGGTTTCGTGCCAGTCGCTTTGGGTGGCTTAGGCAATAACCGCGGCGCCGTGATTGGTGGCCTAATTTTAGGCTTGTTTCAACAAGCAGCTAATTTTTTGGTCGGCGGCATCTTTGCCTCTGTGGCGGTCTTCACGTTGTTTATTGTTGTATTGCTAGCGGCCCCGCAGGGTCTGTTTGGCTCTGCTGTTGCAAGGAGAGTGTGATGAGCACTCAAACAACTGCCAACAGTACGCAGGTGCTAGCACCGGCGCAGTCTCACCCAGTCCGCCACCAACTCTTTTGGCTACTCGCAGCCGTTGTCATCGCCGTCGGCCTGCCTTACGTCAGTAATGACTATTGGGTGTCAATCGGCACACGTGCTGCCATCTATTGGGTACTGATCTCTGGCCTAAACCTCGTCGTAGGCTTTGCCGGGCAACTGGCGATCGGCTATGTCGCCTTGCTCACGATCGGGGCCTACACAACAAGTATCTTAACCGCCGGTAAAGTATCCGATCCCGTATCCGTGTGGCTCGCTTTGCCCGTTGCTGCGGTGATGGGAGCGATCTTCGGCGTCATCGTTGGCTTACCCGCCTTGCGGCTTCGTACCTTTTATTTTGCAATGACCACACTTGGTTTCGCAACGATCGTCACGCAAATTGCGCTCGCTTGGCAAAGCGTCACGGGTGGGGGCATTGGCATACCCGGCCCGGAAATGCCAGCACCCTTTGATGACAATCTAGGCTTTTACTATTTGTGTTTAGGGCTTGCTGCTGTCTGCACGTGGCTCACCGCCAATATCGCGCGTAGTCGTTTTGGTAGTGGACTCATCGCGGTCCGTGACGCTGAGGTAGCCGCTGAGGCGTGCGGCATTTCAAAAAGTCGCCTGCTGATTCCTGTTTTTATTTTGGCAGGGGCTCTTGCTGCGTTTTCGGGCGGGTTATTCGCAGGCCTGCAAACGTATGTCACGCCCGACGCCTTTACCTTTGAGCTGTCGCTACTATTTTTTATCTCGATTCTGATTGGTGGAAGAGGCTCAATTTACGGCCCGATGATTGGCACAATTATTCTGGTGATTTTGCCTGAGATTGCAGCACCACTCGCGGCTTGGTCAACTTTTTTATATGCTTTCTTGCTGCTAGTGATTGTGTTGGCGATGCCTGGCGGTATCGCGGTGTTACTGGATTTCAATAATCGCAGACCTTTGGCCAAGCACCGCACTGTCGCGCCAGAGACCGGAATGCTCGCAGCTTTGAATCCACACAGTATCTCAAATAATAATAGTCTCTCGCTAAAAGACATCGTACTCACCTTCGGAAGCGTACGCGCCATCGATGGCGTCACGTTAGACGTCAAGCCTGGCAAGATCCATGGCCTGATCGGACCGAATGGGAGCGGCAAAACGACTACGCTCAATGTCATCTCTGGCTATTACAGCCCTAATCAAGGCACCATGACATTTGGACAGACAACCTTGCCACCTGGTCTGCCGCATTTACGCGCAAGCCGGGGTATTGCCAGAACGTTCCAAACCCCACGCATTGTCGGCGAGATCTCGGTGCTTGAGAACGTCATGATTGGCGGTGCCACAAAAGGCAAGGCTAACTTTCTTGAAGCGCTTCTCGCAATGCCGAAAGAAAAAGCCGAGCGCGAGGCACTGAAAGATAGGGCTCTCGCCTTATTAGCCGTCGTCGGCTTAGGTTCGTTAGCCCACATCCGAACCGATCGCCTGCAACATAGTGAATTGCGTTTTATCGAAATTGCACGAGCGCTAATGATTGCGCCAGATTTTTTGATGTTAGATGAACCCGCCGCTGGCTTATCGGGTGATGAAATCAACAAACTCGGCGCATTGATACAAGCCATCAGTGCATGCGGCACTGGTGTCTTACTCGTCGAACACCATGTCGACCTCATCTTTGCAATCTGCGATGACGTCACAGTGTTAAATCTAGGAAAAATTTTAGCGGCGGGTACTCCCGACGAAATTAGGGCACACAAGGAGGTCGTCAATGCTTACCTCGGCGGCTGATATGAAACAACAACCCATACTCTCTGTTGAAAAGCTTGAATCAGGGCATGGCAAGATTCAAGTCTTACACGGTGTTGATCTACACATCGAGGCGGGCGAAGTCGTTTGCTTACTCGGTCCAAACGGCGCGGGCAAGTCGACGCTGTTATGCGCTCTGTCAGGGCTGCTGCCCGTCACGGCAGGTTCGGTCACGTTTGATGGCAAGCCTTTTAAACAAGTCACGCCAAGGCAAGCGGCAACTGCTGGCCTGATTCATGTTATCGAAGGCCATCGTGTCTTCACGCAAATTTCAGTCAACGATAATCTATTGCTTGCCGGCTACGACTTGCCACGCGGCGAACGTGCCGCGCGTGTTGACGAGGCCTTGACCTATTTTCCAGAGATCGCGGCCAAGCGTCACGAACGGGGCGGCGCGCTGAGTGGTGGGCAACAGCAGATGCTGGCCGTTGCCCAGGGCCTTGTCAGGCGTCCACGCTTACTGATGCTGGATGAGCCTTCAGCTGGTCTGTCACCCGTCTTGGTCGATCGCGTCTTGAACGTTGTCGCGCAACTGCGCAAACAAGGGACCGCCGTTTTACTGGTTGAGCAGTTGATGGAAAAAGCGCTCGCAGCCTCTGATCGTATGTATGCACTCGTTCAAGGGCGAATCGTACTTGAGGCGCAGACAAGCGAACCAAACTTGCCGCAACGATTAGAAAAAGCCTACTTCGGGCACGAAAGCAATCACTGACGATCGGCCCCAATACAAAGCGGGCGTTTTGTACCAAAGACAAATGCCTCATTCCTTGAGGCATTTGTCTACTTTTGCGCTTGGGCGAGCGTCACCCCACTGGTCAAACAGTGCAATTCATTGAAACCCTAGCCCTTCGCAGCCGCAGGCTTTTTCTGCGTATGCGCAGCATGCTTAGACTTCATATAGTTTGAAAGCGTCGTTTTTTGTGGCGCTGACAAGCCAT
>JBIIWK010000045.1:0-14806 GCA_044338955.1 Burkholderiaceae bacterium | reverse complement strand
TCTGGGCGACCGGCAAAGGCGTTGTCGGCGCTTGTGCCCAAGCACTCGCAACAAACAGCCACGAAGCCCCAAGAACCGCAGACCAATACGTTTGCCGACTCATATGTACTGCTCGCCTAATCAAAATAGAAACAACGATTGCAAGCTATGACAGCACCACTTACAAGCTAAACAACTTCAGTTTAGAGCGAGAAAGCGCCCATGAACGAGCCAGACACAGCTTGATGCGTTAAAAATAAATGTCAGTTGGTTACAAAAACAGTCAAGCCACTTCCACTTGACTCATCCTTTATCGGATTTGCGCGCAAAACATCGCTGCGCTAGGCGGGCGGATGTCAATTAACGTTAAGGACAGTGTTAACCATTACGCCGCTACCTGTTCGAGGCGAGCCCTGAGCACGCACTGCAAAATGCCACCATGTCTGTAATACTCGGCCTCGACGTCGCTATCCAAGCGCACCAGTACGCGGATCGTATGGGTGCGACCGTCGGCGTAGTGAATCAGGCAGTCGAGCTGCTGACGTGCCTGCAAGCCTTGTGTTAAACCACGAATGTCAAAGGTTTCAGAGCCATCCAGCCCTAACGACTGTCGGGTGTCGGTGTTTAAAAATTGCAGCGGCAATACACCCATGCTCACCAAATTTGAACGATGAATCCGCTCGAGTGACTCGGCGATCACCGCGCGCACACCTAGCAAACCAGTTCCTTTGGCGGCCCAGTCGCGCGACGACCCAGCGCCGTATTCTTTACCAGCCACGATCACCAAGGGCACGCCGTCTTCGCGGTATCGTTGCGCTGCTGCATAGATCGACATGGGATCTTTACTTGGCATATGCAAAGTCGAGCTGCCCTGTACGTCCGGAGTCAGTTCGTTGCTCAGGCGCACGTTTGCGAAGGTGCCGCGCATCATCACTTGGTGATTTAGGCGGCGCGCACCGTAGTTCACAAAATCAGCCGGGGCAACACCCAAAGACTGCAGGTACTCGCCAGCGGGCGTCTGTACAGAAAATTTTCCGATGGGTGAAATATGATCGGTCGTGAGCATATCGCCAAACATACCCAGCACACGTGCACCCACGATATCTTCGTGCGCGGGCACCTCGCGGGTCATCCCATCGAAATAAGGCGGGCGTTGAATAAATAAACTATCAGGATTCCAGCCGTAGATTTTGCCAGTCACACTTGTCAGCGCGCGCCATTGTGGCGAGCCTTCAAAAATAGTTTGATAGCGCTCTTGGTACAAGTGCGGCTCAACATAACGGTCGATCGCTGTACGAACTTCTTCAGGGCTGGGCCAGATATCGCGCAAATAGACCGCCACGCCTTGTTCATCATGCCCAACAGGGTCTTGCGTCAGATCGGTCTGTATTGAACCCGCTAACGCATAAGCCACTACCAGCGGCGGCGAGGCTAAAAAATTCATTTGTACGCTGTTATGTACACGCGCATCAAAATTACGGTTGCCCGACAACACGGCCACCGTCGCTAACTGGCGAGCCTCGATCGCCTGCAAAATCGGCTCGGGCAGTGGGCCAGAGTTACCCATACAACTCATGCAACCAAAGCCGACCACGTTAAAGCCTAAGGCGTCAAGCTCGGCTTGCAGACCCGAGGCCAGCAAATAATCAGCCACTACACGCGAACCTGGCGATAACGACGTTTTGACCCAAGGCTTAGGACGCAACCCGCGACGACGCGCATTGCGGGCGAGCAAGCCCGCTCCGATCATGACAGCTGGATTAGAGGTGTTCGTACAGCTCGTGATGGCAGCGATCACCACCGAACCATCGCTGATTTCACTGGCTTGATCTGACGTACCCTTCGGCCTGTTTTGACGTGCAAGCGCGCTGTCAAAGGCGTGCGGCACGCCGGCAAGACCTACGCGGGCATCGGGTCGACCTGGGCCTGCCATGCTGGGCACCACCGCCGACAAATCAATTTCGATGACTTTAGCGTAACGTGGCGTCAGGGTCTGGGCGTCGCGCCACAAACCTTGCGCCTGGCAATACGCTTTGACTAACGCGACTTGGTCGGCACCACGACCCGACACCGTCAGGTAACGCAGCGTCTCTTGATCGACCGGAAAAAAACTCATGGTCGCGCCACATTCGGGCGTCATGTTTGAAACAGTAGCCCTCTCAGGCAACGTTAAAGCGTCGACCCCCTCGCCAAAATACTCAATGAACCGCCCGATGACATCCTCACCGCGCAACCGTTGTGTAATCGTGAGCACCAAATCGGTTGAAGTGACGCCCGGCCGTAACGCGCCCGTGAGCTGACAGCCAACAACCTCGGGGATCGGCACAGAGACCGGCTCACCCAAGGCCACCGCACCGCCCTCAAAACCACCAACTCCCCAGCCCACAACCCCTAAGGCATTGATCATTGCGGTATGACTATCCATCCCAATCAACGTGTCAGGAAAAACCAAGGTGCGACCCTGATGTTCTTTGGTCCAAACTACTTTTCCTAAAAACTCTAAATTAATCTGATGCAAAATTCCGGAACCCGGCGGAAACACACGCAGGCCGTCAAAGGCCTGACTACACCAGCGCAAAAATTCATAGCGCTCGCGATTTTGTTCAAACTCAAGCGCCATATTGGTTTCGAGCGAAGTCGGTTTACCCGAATCTTCAACCATCACAGAATGATCCACGACAAAATCCATCGCCACGCTAGGATTGATGAGAGCCGCATCACCACCGAGCGCGATCATCGCATCGCGCATCGCAGCCAAATCACCCATCAACGTCAGGCCAGACGATTCAGGCATCAACACGCGGGCAGGCCTGAACTCGATCACGCAATCAGTTTGCTGCGCAAGCAGTTGCGACACCACTTGGCCGACGTCAACGGCTTGAAGTGCAGAAGCATTTAGCGCCTGATACCGCAACAAATTCTCAAGCAAAATACGCAAGGTATACGGCAAGGTGTTGAGGTCGCGCAAACCAGCCCGCTGGGCTTCGGGCAGACTAAAGTAATCGTACTGTTTTCCGTTGACTTCAAGTGTTCGACGTAACTGGCTAGCTTGAAACATGGGGCTGGTCTCTTTCGGGTTGAGCAAATTCTTTGTCGGCCAATCGCGCTAACAAATCATCGCTTCGGTGCGTGTATCGCGTTTTATATTTCAATGCTTAGATCGCGTTTTGTGTTCATACCAATTGACTCTATTGCGGCGTTCGTCGCAGCACTTGAACTCGTCTCATGCTGTCCAGATTTTCGCTCGCCTGCTGCCTTGCATTTGTAACTAGTTGTTACAACCCTTTAAGCATAGCTCAGCAAATACAAAACCTGCCAACAAATCCGGTATGGTGCGATCTCCCACTCTTGCAGTCCGACTTTTGGCGTCCCCTTGCCTTAACACGCGAGCGTTTTAAAACAATGAAGATCTTACTCCCCCCTATCGTGCGCAAAATTTTGGTGGTCGATGGCGACTCGCGTTTACGTGACCTTTTACGTAGATACCTTACCGATCAAGGCTTTAGCGTACTCACGGCCGAAAATGGCCAAGAAATGACCAAAATTTGGCACCGCGAACACATTGACTTATTGGTGCTTGACTTAATACTACCCGGCGAAGATGGCTTGTCGATTTGCCGTCGCCTGCGCGGTAATCACGATAGCACTCCGATCATTATGCTCACAGCCCGCGCCGAAGAAATCGATCGCATCATTGGCCTCGAGATGGGCGCAGATGATTACTTATCAAAACCCTTTAATCCACGCGAGCTCTTAGCCCGCATCAACGCGATTTTGCGTCGGCGCAACAGCGACGAGCACCCCGGCGCTCCCAGTTACGATCACGAGGCCATCTACTTTGGGCCGTTTGAACTCAATCTGGCCACACGCACCCTGACCCGCGATCGCCATATCGTGCAGATCACAACGGGTGAATTTTCAGTGCTCAAGGTTTTAGGCCGCCACCCTAAGATTCCGATTTCGCGCGAAAAACTGATGGAGCTAGCGCGTGGGCGTGAGTACGTGGCCTACGACCGCAGCCTTGATGTGCAAATTTCGCGTTTGCGTAAGCTGATTGAGGTGAATCCCTCAAAGCCTGCGTATATCCAGACCGTTTGGGGACACGGTTACGTATTTGTTCCGGATGGCGGGCTGTAAGCGCTGAGCAACACGATCACATTTGCGGCGATCCCTTCTTGACGCCCCAAGTGGCCCAAGCCTTCGTTGGTTTTGGCTTTGATATTAATGACCTGAGGTACTAAAGCCAAATCTTGCGCAATATTGGCGATCATCGCACCAACATGCGGCCCCATTTTAGGTGCTTGCGCATGAATCGTGGCATCAATGTTTACCACCTGCCAGCCGGCTTCGCGCACTCGCTGATGAGCAGCGCGCAACAACACCCGGCTGTCGACGCCGTGGTACTGAGGATCGGTATCCGGAAAATGGCGGCCAATATCACCCAGCCCCGCCGCACCCAACAGGGCGTCGGTCAAGGCATGCAGTAATACATCGGCATCAGAGTGACCCAGCAAACCTAAACTGTGCTCAATCTTGACGCCGCCGATGATTAAGGCGCGATGGGGCACTAGTGCGTGCACATCAAAACCTTGTCCAATACGAAAAGCATTAGGGTTCACTTGTAAGCATCCTTGCGGCAAGGCAGCTGAACTACAACCATGATTGCACCCAATCAAAATCCTCGGGCCAAGTCACCTTAGCATTTAACGGCGAGCCTTGTACCAATAAAGGCGCATGCCCTGCAGCTTCGAGCGCCGACGACTCATCGGTAATCGACACATTGCGCGCGATGGCGCTGAGCAACGCCTTTTCTAGCAAACCCGCCCGAAACATTTGGGGGGTTTGTGCCAGCCATAAACAATCACGCGCAATCGTTTGTTGCACTGTCTTTTGAGGCAACGGGTGCGAGCGCTTTACGGTATCGGCAACGGGCATCGCGAGCAGCCCACCCACCGGATGGGCCAGGCAACTGTCAATCAGGCGCGCCAGGGCCTCTGCAGGCAAACCAGGGCGAGCCGCGTCATGCACCAACACCCAGTCATCTGCACCGAGCTGCGCATCTTGCAGGCCATTTAAAACCGTTTGCGCACGCGTGGGCCCACCACAAGGGCTGCAAACCGTGCGCGGCAAGCCAGCCAAGCATTGTGCCGCCAACAAATCACCTAAGGCCACCACCACACGCACCTGGTCGATGCGGCTGTCGTTTAACAAGGCCTGTACCGAGTGACGCAGCATCGGCACCCCAGCTAACAAGCGATATTGCTTAGGCATGGCCGCATTAGCGCTTGCGGTAGGCACCTGCGACTGCGCGCGTGCGCCTACACCGGCCGAAGGCACAAGGGCAACAATGCGTGGAGATTTCTTAGCCTGGCTCATCATGCTCCGTTTGCGGTGCGCTGTTTATTGCACTCAAAATTTAGAGCACTCTAATTATTACGCTCAAGTGTGAGGACTCGTTTTCGAGCACTCTATTTATATTACGCTCAAGTGTGACGGCTCGTTTTCGAGCACTCTATTTATCGTAAGCGATGGGATATTTTTATTATAGGGGTCGAGCGAACGCCGCGTCTATGAAAAAGAAACCCCAAGCCGCCAGCTAGCTAAGCGTCGCGCCACGGCAAAGAACCGATGCTCACAATGACTAAAAATCATCGCTATACAGCCAGGTCATACGAACCTAAGAATCATCGCTATACAGCCAGATCATACGAACCTAAGAATCATCACTATTCCCCCAGAGCGTACAAAACTAGAAATTATCGCTATACCCCCAGAGCACGCAAGGCTTGCTTAAGTAGGCTGCGCCCTATAATCAAGCGTTCACTGGGCGCCCCCTCTTTTGGGATGGCGCCTGTATCTCTTTTTATATTGGCTTGTCATGCCCGCTGCACCCACCTCAGTCGCCCAGGCGCTTTCAACGCTACTCAACGCTCTTAAGCCGGGCCTGCGCTATCACCATCCGCGACCGCCCGGGTCGGGTGATGCATGGTTGTTGGCACAATTGGCGCGCCAGGCGGGTAAGACGCTTGTCATTTTGACGGCCGAGCCACTTGAGGCGCAGCGCCTCGCCGATGAGATTCCGCTGTTTGCCCCCGAACTGAAAGTGCGACCGTTGCCCGACTGGGAGACCCTTCCTTATGACAGCTTTTCGCCGCACCAAGACCTGATCTCTGAACGGTTACGCACTTTGCATGCCTTGATGCAACACGAAGTTGATGTGTTGACCGTACCGATCACCACGGCACTTTACCGCTTGCCGCCACCGAGTTTTTTAGCCGCCTATACGTTTTCATTTAAGCAAAAAGACAAGCTCAACGAAACCGCTTTGCGCGCGCAGTTGATGTTGGCGAATTACGCCCATGTCTCGCAAGTCACCGTACCAGGCGAATTTTGTGTGCGCGGCAGCTTGATCGATTTGTTTCCGATGGGTTCGATCGTGCCCTATCGCATTGATTTATTTGATGATGAAATCGAATCGATTCGTGCGTTTGATATCGATACACAGCGCAGCTTGTATCCGGTGGGCTCGGTGCAATTACTGCCCGGACGTGAGTTTCCGATGGATGAAGCGGCGCGTAATCATTTTCGCTCGGGCTTTCGCGAGGTGTTTGAGGGCGACCCTTCGCGTGCGTTACCGTACCGCGACATCGGCAACGGCATTGCGTTTGCAGGTGTTGAATATTATTTGCCGCTGTTTTTTGAAAGCACCGCCACCTTGTTCGAGTACCTGACCCCAGACACCATCATGGTGACCCTTGGGGATATCGATGACGCCATGCGTCGTTTTGCCCAAGATACCGCAAGCCGCTATAACTTTTTAAAAAGCGACCGAGAGCGCCCGGTGTTAGCGCCTGAAGCATTATTTTTACGGGCTGAAACGCTCTTTGAAGAACTCAAAGTGTTTGCACGTGTCGCGCTCACCACCGAGACCGAACATCCCGAATTTTTAGGCGCCCCCGACATTGGGATTTCGCGCCGTTCTGACGACCCAGTACAAAAGCTTCGTGACTTATTAAGCCAAACACAGCAACGCATTGTCTTATGCACCGACTCGCATGGTCGCCGCGAAACCATCTTACAGATGCTGGCCGAGCATGGCCTCATCCCAGACGCGCAAACCGAATCGCTCGCACTGTTTTTAGAAGGTGAAGCGCATTTTGCAATCACCGTCGCGCAACTCAATACTGGCTTTCAGTTGCCGGGACAGCAACTTGTCTTCATCACTGAAAACGACCTATACCCCGGACACGGCACGACGGCCCGTCGCGGCAAACGTGATCAAGAGCGCGCCAGCAACGTCGAAGCCATGGTGCGCGATTTATCTGAGTTGCGCATCGGCGATCCGGTGGTGCATGCGCAGCATGGTATCGGCCGCTATCACGGCTTGATCAACATGGATATGGGCGAAGGCGAGATGGAGTTTCTGCATCTTGAATACGCCAACAAGACCACGCTTTATGTACCGGTGGCGCAGCTACACGTGATCGCGCGCTATAGCGGCAACGATCCAGAGACTGCGCCCTTGCATCAACTGGGTTCAGGCCAGTGGGAAAAAGCCCGTCGCAAGGCCGCGCAACAAGTGCGCGATACTGCAGCAGAACTGCTTGATATTTACGCCAAACGTGCCGCTCGTCAGGGCTTTGCCTTTAAGCTGCCTTTAGGCGATTACGAGATATTTTCTGAAGGCTTCGGCTTTGAAGAGACTGTTGATCAGGCTGCCGCCATTCAATGCGTATTGGCTGACATGACCTCAGGGCGCCCAATGGATCGCTTGGTATGCGGAGACGTAGGGTTTGGCAAAACAGAAGTCGCGTTACGCGCAGCCTTTTTGGCGATTGCCAACGGCAAGCAGGTAGCGATTTTATGCCCGACCACATTGTTGGCCGAGCAACACGCGCAAACCTTTTCAGATCGCTTTGCCGACTGGCCCGTCAAGGTGGTTGAACTCTCGCGCTTTAGATCCGCCAAAGAAATTGCAAGCGCCATCGTCGGGATTAACGACGGCACCATCGATATCGTCATCGGTACGCACAAGATCTTATCGAAAGATGTGAACTTCATGCGCTTGGGGCTTGTCATCATCGACGAAGAACATCGCTTTGGTGTGCGTCAAAAAGAAGTGCTTAAATCACTACGCGCCGAGGTGGATGTTTTGACACTCACGGCCACGCCAATCCCCCGCACGCTGGGTATGTCGCTAGAAGGGATTCGCGATTTTTCAGTGATTGCCACGGCCCCGCAAAAGCGTCTGGCCATTAAAACATTTGTACGCCGTGAAGATAACAGCACGATTCGCGAAGCCTTGCTGCGCGAACTCAAGCGCGGCGGGCAAGCCTACTTTTTGCATAACGAAGTTGAAACGATCCATAATCGCCGGGCTCGCCTCGAAGAACTCGTACCCGAGGCCCGCATTGCCGTGGCGCACGGCCAGATGGGCGAGCGCGATCTTGAACAAGTGATGAAAGGTTTTTATCAACAGCGCTTTAATGTCTTGCTGTGCACCACCATTATTGAAACCGGCATTGACGTCTCAAGCGCAAATACCATCATCATCCATCGCGCCGACCGCTTTGGTTTAGCGCAGTTGCATCAATTGCGTGGCCGCGTGGGGCGTTCACACCACCAAGCCTACGCCTACCTGATGACGCCGGGCGAAGACTCGATCACCAAAAACGCCAAAAAACGCCTCGAGGCGATTCAGGCAATGGAAGAACTCGGTTCGGGCTTCTTTTTGGCCATGCACGATCTTGAGATTCGCGGCACCGGCGAGGTACTAGGCGAATCACAATCGGGCAATATCCAAGAGATTGGATTCTCGATGTACAACGACATGCTCAACGAAGCGGTACGCGCACTTAAAGCCGGCGTTGAGCCTGATCTTGACGCACCATTTAGTGCGGGTTGCGAGGTAAACCTGCATGCCCCCGCGCTGTTACCTGCCGATTTTTGTGGAGACGTACCAGCGCGATTGTCGCTTTACAAGCGCCTATCAAGTTGCAAAGACGAAGACGATTTAATTGTGATTCAAGAAGAACTCATCGACCGCTTTGGCAAACTACCCGAGCCGGCCCGCACCTTAATCTCGACGCACAAAATCCGCTTGCTAGGCTTGCCCCTAGGGATTCAAAAAATCGATGCAAGCGAGATGCAAATCATGTTGCACTTTAAACAAACGACCACGGTTGACCCAATACGCCTGATCGAACTGGTTCAAAAGCAAAAGAACATCCGTTTTGCCGGCCAAGATAAACTACGGGTTGAGCTCAAGGGGCTTGATGTCAACGCGCGCTACGAGGCGGTACGTACTTTGTTGCGGTCGCTGGCTTGACTTTGTGCTGCTCGCTAACTTATTGACTCTGGTTGTATTTGAACGTCGACACTTAAAAAAGGCTGTCTTTTCAAGCTTGTTAAGCGATCAGACACCTTTCTTAGCGATTGAATTGCTAGACGTTCATACCTGTTAACTTAGAATTGTTTCAATTCATAATTTCTCATTTTCTGAATACGCTTATGACTACCTTTAATCTCGTCGTGCAATCGCCCGCTTTAGCTAGTGACCTCATTGAACAAGCGGCCGCGCTCAGCGAGGCTTCTGGCGTGCAACGCATTAGCACCACAGCGGCGCGCTTGCTACAGGTCAATGCCAGTGATTCGACACGTATCGAGTTACAGGCCTGGGGCGAGCGGGTGTCAGTGGATACCGCTTACATTGCCGCCGGCAGCCGCTTGGCCGACTGCAAGGTGTTAGCGATGGACATGGACTCAACCCTGATCAACATTGAGTGCATCGATGAGATTGCTGCCTTTGGTGGGGTCAAAGAGCAAGTCGCCTCAATTACCGAAGCTGCCATGCGTGGTGAGATCAAAGATTTTTCTGATAGCCTCACACGCCGCGTGGCCTTTTTAAAAGGCTTATCGGTTGAGGTGCTGCAGCAGGTGTACGACCAAAAGTTGCGTTTCAATCCAGGTGCAGAGCAACTTGTCAGCAGAGCACAGCAGGCTGGGATCAAAGTGTTGTTGGTGTCGGGTGGCTTTACCTTTTTTACTGAAAAGCTCAAAACCCGCTTAAATCTTGATGCGGCGCACGCTAACGTGCTCGACCAAGAACACGGCCTGCTCACAGGCAAAGTCACCGGGCGGATTCTGGATGCACAAGTCAAAGCCGATACCTTAACGGCCTTTGCCCAAACACTCGGTGCGCAAGCACATCAGATTATTGCGATTGGGGACGGCGCCAACGACCTGAAGATGCTGGGCTTAGCGGGCTATTCAGTAGCGTATCGCGCCAAACCCGTGGTGCGTGCCCAAGCAAATTACGCCTTGAATTTTGCCGGCCTAGATGGTGTTCTGAACTGGTTTGAAACGTAAAGCCGAAGCCTCGAGAGCTGTAGTCGTGTACCTAATGAGCTTGTGGACGAGCTAACAACTCTGATAGATTTGAGTCCGTTCTTAGCTAAACAAAAACAAAGCAGGCATTGAGATTACGTCTCGTCTAGGCTAAGCGCGGCGCAGCAAGTATCTGAACACAAAGCCCGGAAACGCCATCACCACAAACAGACTAAACGTGATGGCATAAAACTCCCAGCGCTGGGTAAACACGTTGCCGATCCAACGTTCAAACGCGATACCGAGAGCCCCGATTAGCAAGTAAAACGCAAATAGCTCAAGCGCACGCAACCAAAAGGCTTTAGAACTCACAAGGCCTTTAGGCTGCCAGACCGCAAATATTCGGTTATTGATAAACGGCAAGTTTGCGGCAACGAAGGCCAGCAAAATTAAGAGCCAGACCGCCACCGTTTGATTGATTGCACCCATCGCTAGGCTCCTGGCCGCTTAAAACGCCAAGGTCGCGCGCATGGCCTGCAAACACAGCACCAACAAACCATTGGGCATCAAACCAATCACCAAAACTGCCAAACCGTTGATAATGATCAGGCTGCGCGGCACCCAGTAGACGGTTGTCAGGGTAGGGGCTGCTGGCTCGGGCTCGTCAAAGTACATAACTTTAATGACGCGCAAGTAATAAAAGGCGCCAATCAGCGAGAACAACACCGCAACAACGGCCATCCACAGACGGTCTGATTTCAACAAGGTCTGCAAGATTAGAAGCTTGGCATCAAAGCCGACCAAAGGTGGCAAGCCTGCCAGCGAACACATCAAAATCAAGAGCAAGGCTGCCATCCAAGGGCTGCGGCGGTTCAAACCTTTTAAGTCGCTGATTTGCTCGCACTCATGACCTTCGCGCGTCATCAACATGATCAGACCAAACGAGGCCAGCGTTGTTAAGACATACGTCAGCATGTAAAACAAGGCCGAGCCATACGACTCGGTATCAAACTGCTTATCTCCATCGAGCGAACCTGAAGCCAAGCCCAACAAGATAAAACCCATATGCGAGATAGTCGAGTACGCCAACATGCGCTTAAAGTTGGTCTGCATGATGGCGGTCAGGTTACCGATCGCCAGTGATAAAAACGCCAAAATCAATAACATGGGCTGCCAGTCGGCAGTCAAATCACCTAAACCTACGACCAAAATACGCAAGGTAATCGCAAACGCCGCCAGCTTAGGCGCTGCAGCCAACACCAAGGTTACAGCCGTTGGCGAACCCTGATACACATCCGGTACCCACATATGAAACGGCACGGCGCCAAGCTTGAAGGCCAAGCCCGCGACCAAAAACACCACGCCAAATGTCAGCGGCAGATAATCAATCTGACCTGAATTCACGGCATCGGCAATGTTACGTAAATCAAGATTGCCGGTCGCACCGTACAACATCGACATGCCGTACAACATAAAGCCCGAGGCGAGCGCACCCAGAACAAAATATTTCATGGCAGCTTCGGTTGACTGCGCGTGATCACGACGAATCGCCACCAGTGCATACAGCGCCAACGACATCAACTCAAGCCCAAGATAAATGGTCAAGAAGTTACCGGCCGAGATCATGACCATCTGCCCTAATAAAGCAAAGAGCACCAGCACATAGAACTCGCCGCCACGCAACATATCGCGCGAGTGCAAGTATTCACGGCCATAGATCAGTGTGAGTGCAACCGAAAGATAGGAGGCCATTTTTAGCAAATGCGCGAGCGGATCGGCGATGTACATGCCGAAGAAGGTCTCACCCACTAAACCCATGTTCCATTGCCAGAAAGAAACCAAAGCCAAGACAGCCAGAGTCACTAACGACAAGCCATAGGCCAGCGTGCGACGCGCACCACTACTGAGCGCATCGAGGATCAAAATAACCATGCCCATCACGGTCAGAATAATTTCTGGTGCGGCCAGGCCGAAATCGAATTGAGATTGCATCATGGCGGGCTTACAGTTTTGAATTGGATACGTGTTGTAACAGGGCCTCGACTGAGGTGTGCATCACATCAGTGAAGGGCTTGGGATGAACACCCATATAAAGGACAGCCAGAGCCATCACCCCAAGAATCAAGAACTCACGACTCGACAAATCTTGTAGCTCGCGCACGTGGTCATTGGCAATATCACCAAAGGCGACGCGCTTAACCATCCACAGCGAATACGAAGCCCCTAAGATCAAGGCCGTCGCGGCTAACAGACCAATCCAGAAGTTGTATTGGACCGCGCCCAAGATCACCATAAACTCGCCCACAAAACCACTAGTTGCTGGCAAGCCGGCATTGGCCATCGAGAAAAATACAAAGAAGGTCACGAATCGCGGCATGGTGTTGATCACACCACCGTAATCAGAAATCTGACGGCTATGCATACGGTCGTACAACACACCGATACACAAGAACATCGCTGCCGAAACGAAACCGTGCGACACCATCTGCACAATCGCACCCTCAACGCCTGCTGTGTTGAAGATAAATAAACCTAAGGTGACAAAACCCATATGCGCGACCGACGAGTAAGCCACCAGCTTTTTCATATCGTCTTGCACAATCGCAACCATGCCGATGTAGATCACGGCAATCAACGACAGGGCAATGATGATGCCTGACATACCCACCGAAGCATCGGGCACAATCGGGAGCGACAACCTTAAAAAGCCATAGGCACCGAGCTTAAGCATAATGGCAGCCAGCACCACTGAGCCGCCGGTAGGCGCCTCAACGTGGGCATCGGGCAACCAGGTGTGTACAGGCCACATTGGCACCTTGACCGCAAAGGCTGCCAAGAAAGCAAAAAAGATAAAGACCTGAGGTGTATAGGCTAACGGCAATTCGTGCCAGGTTTGAATGTCAAACGAACCACCGGCTTCGTTCCAGAGATACAAAAAGGCAATGAGCGTCAACAACGAGCCCATCAAGGTGTACAAGAAGAACTTGAACGCTGCATACACGCGGTTGGGCCCGCCCCACACACCAACGATGATGTACATCGGGATCAGTGTGGCTTCAAAAAAGATGTAGAACAGCAGTCCGTCCATCGCGACAAACACACCGATCATCAAGCCTGACAAAATCAAGAAGGCGGCCATGTACTGCGCAATGCGTGAAGTGATGACTTCCCAGCCCGCCAACACGACGATGATCGTAATAAAGGCCGTTAGCAGCACAAACCACAGCGAGATCCCGTCAACACCCAAGTGATACATCACCGCAAAGGCTGGGATCCAAGTTGATTTTTCAACAAACTGCATCGCAGCCGTTGAGTTGTCAAAGCCTGTGTAAAGCGGGATCGTGACAAAGAAACTTAGCAACGCGCCGATCAGCGCAAGGTTGCGCGTCAAGGCTGGGCGCTCGTCGCTGCCCACCGCCAAAATCAACAAGCCGCAAACGATCGGAACAAAAATCGCAAACGTGAGCCACGGAGTCGTAAAAGAAGCCATCTCGCTTGCCATCATTTAGTACCAAAGATAATGTAGGTGATCGCGACCAGCAGGCCGATGATCATCGCAAAGGCGTAGTGGTAGATGTAGCCCGTCTGAAAACGACGGGTCACAGCTGCCAACGCGCCCACTAATTTTGCCGAACCATTGACCAGCACACCATCGATCAAGCCACGATCGCCGCGTTGCCAAAAGCTGGTGCCTATGACACGCAAACCACGCGCCAGCACCTGCTCGTTAAACCAGTCAAAGAAGTATTTGTTTTCAAGAATTTTGTTCACAACCGTTAGATTCGCCTGAATCGCCGCTGGGACTTTAGGATTAATCAGATAGCAGTACCAAGCAACAACTGCGCCTGCGACCACTAACCAGAATGGCACCGTAGTGAAGGCATGCAAGGCATAGCCAACCCAACCATGAACGTGCTGCCACTCTTTGGCCAACTCTGCCATCGCAGGGTGCTGCGTCAGGATCACAATTGAGTTTTTAAAGTAAGACCCAAACAGCAGAGGATCAGCTGCAAGTGCACCGATGATGATCGAGGGGATCGCCAGCAACACCAACGGCAAGGTCACGACCCAAGGCGACTCGTGTGGCGTACCGCCGTGATGACCGTGATCGTCATGGCCATGGGCACCGCCGTGAGCAGCAGGGGCACCCTGTGCGCCGTGCGAGGCATGCGCGTGATCATGGTCGTGACCGCAAGCCGCGTGGTCATCATGACCATGCGAAGCGGCCTGCGCGCCGCCATGCGTCGCAAATCGCTCTTTGCCGTGAAATACTAAAAAGTACACACGGAAAGAATACAGAGACGTCACAAACACACCGATCAAGGTGGCGTAATGCGCAAAGCTTGCGCCCCACACGTTGGCTGCACCCGCTGCTTCGATGATGTGCTCTTTTGAGTAGAAGCCCGAGAAAAACGGCGTACCGACCAAGGCCAGCGTGCCAATCAAGAAGGTGATCCACGTGATGGGCATGTACTTGCGCAAACCACCCATGTTGCGAATA
>JBIIWK010000263.1:0-4476 GCA_044338955.1 Burkholderiaceae bacterium | reverse complement strand
GGCGAAATAATGTTGCCGAACAGACGTAAAGACCTTTTTCTAAAAACTAACAAGATCCGCCCAGAGACACTTACGATGAAAACCTTTCGATCTTATTACAGGTACCTAAGCGCTCTCTTAGCAGCGCTCGTTTTGTCGGCGCCCCTCGTCGCACACGCACAAGACGCCGCAAGCTATCCAAATCGCCCCATAAAAATCATCGTACCCGTCGCACCCGGCGGTACGGTAGATATGGTTGCCCGCTCGATTGCTGAAGCCTTAACCAAGTCGTTAGGGCAACAAGTCATCGTTGAAAACAAACCTGGCGCAAGCAGCTTAGTGGGCACGAATTTCGTTGCCAAGGCGGCACCGGATGGCTACACCCTTCTGGCGCACTCAACGACCTTTGTCACAGCCCCTGTCTTATTAAAAAATGCTGGCTACGACCCCTTCAAAGATTTCGTTCCCATTACGGTCACCTGCCAAATCCCGATGGTCTTAGTCGTGAATCCTGACAAAATCGCCGCGCGTAATGTCAAAGACTTTATTGCCTTGGCTAAAGCACAGCCAAAATTTTATGCTTACGCCTCGTCGGGTAATGGTTCAACGGGTCATATTGCTGCCGAGCTTTTTAGCAGTGCAGCCGGCGTGTCGTATCTGCACGTGCCCTACAAGGGCAACGCACAATCAATGGTCGATCTGTTGGGTGGGCAAATCCCGTTCATGTTCGACCAAGTCAGTACCTCAGCGCAATATATCTTGAGCGGAAAAATCGCTGCGATTGGCGTGACCAGCAAAACGCGCTCTGCAATTTTGCCTAATGTGCCAACGCTCGATGAGTCGGGCCTAAAAGGCTTTGAAGACACAACCTTTAACGGACTCTTTGCACCCGCTGGCACCCCCGCCCAAATCATCAACCGCCTACATACTGAGCTCACCAAAATATTGCAATCACCCGACTTGGTCAAACAATTTATGGCAAAAGGTGTTGAGCTTGGAGCAAGCCCAACGCCCGAGCAATTTAAGCAGTATCTGGAACAACAAACTTCGCGCTATCGAGAGCTCGCCCGAAGCGCCAATATCTCAGCAGATTAGTGCCGCCGTGCACAGACAAGCGGGCACAAGCAAAGCCCGCTTCTGTCAACCTAACTCAGTTGATCGCTCGGCAAGCCAAGTGCTTGCCGACAACCTGCTACCGCTGGTCGTGCGAATGGATCTGTAAGGCCTCTAAAAAGCGCGACACCATGTTGTAAGCACCAACGGTTGCAGTCAGTTCAACCAGCAGGCGGTCGGTCAACACAGCCTTAGCCGCGGCAAAGACTTCAGGTGACACGTGAATCTCTTTGGTCATGGCATCGGTGTACGCCAACACAGCGCGCTGGGTAGCATCGTAATTTTTTGATTGTTGCCAATGCTCTAACTCGTCGAGTTGCACCTGGGATACGCCTTCACGCAAAGCGATAGGCGCATGTTGTTCAGCTTCGTACGGTGCACCATTCAAAATAGCAATGCGCATAATGACCAACTCGCGCAAGCCACCTGGCAAGGTACTTTGCTGGCGAATCGCGGTCAAGTAATTGAGCCAGCCGCTGGCAACCGGTGGGCTATGCAACAGCATTTGATACAAATGCAACACGCCACCGCGTTCAGCGACAATACGGTCAACAAGCGGCTTTGCTTCAGGATTGGTTAAGTCTGCGTAAGGGATGCGTGCCATTTCAGGTCTCTTTTTGTTAGTAAAGCGGTTGTCAATAATCGAGTTTTAAGAGGTTTTTTTGAATCAGACTGATTCAGCTTAGATCAACCAAATCAACCGGATCAATCAAAATCAAGCTTAAACAGTTATTCGTTAACAGTCAGTCGTCAGTCGCAAATTTCATCAGTCGATGTAATTCTTGATCACAGCTGCGTCATCTAAACGACCCAAGCCATGACTACTTGAAGTTGTAAATTGCAAAAAGGCTGCATGCGCCATCGATGCCGCAAAGGTTTGTTCACGCGCAGCGTCAAGCACCAGGCCTAAATCTTTCACAAAAATATCTACGGCCGAGGTGACGTCATCGAACGATTCGGTAATCATACGATTGCCACGGTCACCGAGCATCCAACTTGACGCTGCGCCGCTTTTTAAGATTTCAAGCGTGGTATCAAGCGGCAACCCCGCGCGCTTTGCCATCGCCAATGCCTCGCCCGCCGCCGCGATATGCACACCACATAAAAGTTGGTTGACGACTTTCATCTGGCTACCCATACCCTGCTCAGTACCTAAGATAAAAATCTTACTGCCAAAGGTCTCGAGAATCGGTTTGACTCTGGCGCAGACCGCTGGATCGCCTGCCACCATGATCGTTAAGGTGCCGTTTGCCGCACCGATCTTGCCACCTGTTACCGGCGCATCGACAAGGTGTATGTTTAACGCAGCGAGCCGTTGTGCTAAGTCTCGCACGTACTTGGGCGCCATCGTGCTGCAGGTAATCAGCACAGAGTTCGGCTTTAACTTGCTCGCCAAGCCATCTACACCAAATAGCATCTCTTCAGTTTGCTTGTCATTAACGACAAAACTGATCACCACATCGCAATGGTCTGCAATCGACTGCGCCGCGGTCGCCGCACGTCCACCGATCGATTCAAGCCAAGTCAGTGCCTCTGGGTTCACGTCACGCCCGACCACTTTAAAACCTTTTTTAAGCAGATTCGCGGCCACACCACGGCCCATGACACCGAGCCCGACCAAACCGACTAACTGCACTGCCTGAGATTCTTGATTCATGCCCTTCTCCATAAAACCTCGCCGTTAAGCCTTATCCTCTTTTTTAGCAAACAATCCTTCAATCTGCACAAAAAAGATGGGCACCAAGGCCACAGCTAGGCACGTCGAAGCGATCATGCCACTAAACACCGTGATACCGATCGATACCCGCGCTGCAGCACCGGCACCCGAGGCGGTCAGCAATGGGACAACGCCCAAAATAAACGCAATCGACGTCATCACAATCGGGCGAAACCGCTCGTGAGACGCTTTAAGTGCAGCATCCACCAGGCTTAAACCTTCACGTTTAGCCTCAAGCGCGACTTCAACGATCAAAATCGCGTTTTTCGAGGCGAGCGCAATCATCAGCACTAAACCAATCTGCACGTAAATATTGTTTGCAAGCCCTGTAAAAAACAGCGCGATGACCGTACCCACCAAGGCTAAGGGCACCGCGAGAATCACCGGAATCGGCGCAACCCAAGATTCGTACTGCGCCGCCAGCACTAAGTACACTAGCAAAATCGACAGCGCAAACACCAAGACCACCGTACTACCGACAAGCTTCTCTTGGTAGGACATCGCCGTCCACTCAAACGTGACTGACTCTGAAAGATTGGTCTTTGCAAGCTTCTCAAGCGCATCAATCACCTGCCCAGAGCTAAAGCCCGCCGCCCCCGCACCCAAAACCGCAGCCGTTGGGTACAAGTTATATTGCGAGGCAATCGCCGGGCCCGTGCTTTCGACGATGTCGATAAAGGAGCCAAGTGGCACCATATTTCGAGATTTATTCTTGACATACAAACGACTGATTTGATCAGCAGTCATTCGGCTGTTGCCATCGGCTTGCATGAACACCTGATACGTTTGGCCGTATTTAAAAAACTGATTCACATACGACGAACCTAACGAATTTTGCAACACATCATACGCATCGCCAATCGAAACACCCAAGGTCTCGGCGCGCGCCGTATTAAAACTAAGTGTCAGTTGCGGCACGTTGTTTCTGAATGGCGTAAAAATCGCAGAAATTTCAGGAAGCGCGCGCGCAGCCGCCAAAAAGTTTTCAGTCGCATCTTCAAGCTTCTTGAAGTCGTTGCTGCCATCGGTCAGCATCAATTGCATTTGAAAACCACCCGACAAACCCAAACCTGGGATAGCTGGGGGCAATAATACTTGCGCCTTGACGTCTTGAATGTCGCGTAGCGCCGTGCTCATGCCGACATAAATCGCTTTTAAGTCTTGGCCTTTTTCTTTACCGCGCGCATCCCAAGGCTTCAAAATCACATACATCACCCCAGCATTGGATTGTGACGCATTGTTATTCAGCGCATTCACACCGCCAATCGATACGATCCGATCGACGCCTGGTATTTTTTCGATGGCACTTACCACTTGCTGCATGCCGAGCTGAGTGCGCTCAAGCGACGCAGCATCAGGCAGCGATGTGGCGACGATCAGATAGCCCTGATCTTCATTGGGGATAAAACCCGTGGGCAGCTTAATCAGCCCAACAATCGCACCAATAATCAGTAAGCCACCCACGACCGAGGCGGTTTTACGATTATTCATCAGCCCCTGCAAAAGGTGCGCGTACCAGCTCGAGAGCTTTTCAAAGTAACGATCAAAACCCGCAAAAAACCAACCCTTCTTTTCATCGACGGGTTTAATCCGAATGAATTGTGCGGCCTGTGTGGGCTTAAGCGTGACCGCGTTGATACCACTGATCAGCGCAGTGGCTGCAATCA
>JBIIWK010000262.1:0-4482 GCA_044338955.1 Burkholderiaceae bacterium | reverse complement strand
ACTTCTGAAAAAGAAAAGACCGTGCCTTTGCCAGCGCTCTGATGCCACGAGATTTTTTCGCCCCCGCAATGTGGGCACAGTCTGCGAGCATAATAAAAAAACGCCTCGCACTCTGCGCAGCCTTGCAATAAAAGCTGCTCTTGATTACAAGCGCTCCAGAAGGGGATCGAATCAATCGTTGGCGTAGGCAAAACTGCTTGATAGGATTTAGACATTAGTTGGCCTCGAGTACCGTCACACCACAAACCGAGAAGACGCCGCCATTGCCACTGACCACTGCGCGGCGCGCGCCCTCAATTTGTCGCCGCCCGGCCCGACCCCTTAACTGTTGAACCGCCTCAGTCAAATGCAACATGCCACCGATGTGCGCTTGCGATAGCAAGCCACCGTGTGGATTGAGCGGACAGCGCCCCTCCATGCTCGCATGCCCCGCACGCAAATAATTGCCGCCCTGACCAGGCTGACAAAACCCCAAGGCTTCAAGCGTAATTAACACAGAGACAGAAAAGGCATCGTGCAAGAGCGCAACTTGCATCGCCTCAGGCCCCTCACCGGCAGCCTCGAAGGCGTCACGACCCGCTTCGCGCATCCCAAAGTTTTCAAGATCAGGTAACTGTGCAATTGAGCTATGGGTGGCGCGCATTGCCATAGATTTAATCGAAACAAAAGGCTGACCCATTCGTTGAGCTCTGCTGCGCGTCGTTAAGATCACTGCACCCCCTCCGTCTGAGACTAACGAGCAGTCAAGCAAGCGTAAGGGTGAACTGATCAGTTTGCTTGCGCGATGATCTTCTAGCGTCATTGGCTTTTTCATTTGCGCGTTTTCATTATTTAACGCATGGCGTCGGGTCAAAACAGACACCTCGCCAAAATCGTCAACCGTGGCGCCATACTGGTGTAGATAGCGCTGCGCGACCAGCGCATAGGGCGTGACCATCCCGTGCACACCAAAGGGCTCTTCCCACTCTTCGCCGCCCATTAAATTTTGCATGGCCAAACCGCGTTGCCCGGGCGCACGCGCGGTCAACGCGTTTTCGCCATACACGCACGCCACCACTTCGCAATGACCCGTCTCAATCGCCCAGACAGCCTGCTGCAGCATCGTCATACCGGTGACGGTACCACCCACGTCAAGCGTCGACAAAAACTTAGGCTTCAGACCAAGGTATTCACTCAGGGTCGACGAAAACATCGAGTGCGGGACAGCATAAGGATCTAGATTGATCAGACCATCAAGCTCACTGGCTCGCAAGCCGCAATCGACTAAAGCCTGCTGCACCGCCCAGGCTTGGATGTGCACCGACTGCAGGCCGGGTAATTTACCGACTTTGGTCTCGCCAGCACCGACTATCACCACTTGATCTGATACGCGCGGCATCGCAGCCTCTTTGAGCTTTTACAAAAAAATTAGAACTAAGAACAAACAAAATTTGCATCCTCCCCGCCCTAAAGAACGGGGATTTCTAATGCTTCAACCTCGGGTTAAAAACTAAAACAAGAACAACCCACTAAGCACTAAGAAGCACATGGCGCGCGATTTGTAAGCGCTGCATCTCAGAGGTGCCCTCGCCGATTCGGAAGGCTCGCACATCGCGATAAAACCGCTCAACCGGCAAGTCGGCCATGTAGCCAGCCCCGCCAAAGATCTGCATAACATTATCGGCTACGCGTCCCGCCATTTCGCTCGCGTACAACTTGGCGCGCGAGGCCGCGATACGAAACTCACTACTGCCCTGATCGGCTAAGTAGGCTGCTTTTTGCGTCAGTAGCCTGGCCGCATCAAGCTCGACGTCGTTATTAGCCAGCATCAATTGGATCGCTTGGTGCTCGCCCAAAGCCGTACCAAAGGTTTTACGTTGACGAACATGCGGCAAGACTAAATCCGTGAGCGCCTGCGCGATACCCACGCACTTGCAAGCAACCATGAGTCGATCGTTGTTGATCGTTGCCATCATCGTTGCAAAGCCCTGGCCTGGCTGCGCCAAGACATGGGTATCCGCAACAAAGCAGTCGTCTAACGCTAATTCTGAGAGCGGATGACCATGCCAGCCCATTTTGCGAAAGCGGCGAAGGTTTTTCCAGCCGGGATTACCGCGCTCGATAATAAACGTCGTCAGCTTGGTTTTGAGCGGCTCTTGGGGGGCAGTTACGGCCAACACCAACAAGAAATCTGCGTGCTCGGCAGCCGAAATAAAATGCTTTGTGCCGTTCAACCGCCAACCGCCAGACACTTTCTCGGCACGCGTGGCGACCGCAGATAGGTCAGATCCTGCGCCGGGCTCGGTCAACGCGTAAGCGATGGTCGCCTCGGCCTGCATCAGTGGCTTAATCAGCCATTCGCGCTGCGCGTCGTTGACCAAACGCAATGAACCGGGCAAATGACCAAAGGCTTCGGCCAAGGGCATGGTTGTACGCCCAAGCTCTTCGTCGATGACGCTTTGCGCAGCTACGCTCAGTTCGGGCCCACCGAGCGCTGCAGGCATGTTGTAGCCAAACAGGCCCAAGGCGATCACGTCTTGTTTTAAAACGCGAAGCACCGCTGGATCAATTTCATCGGCCGCATCAATGCCCGCCTCAAGCGGTACGAGCCGCTCTTTAATAAAGCGTCGTACCGTGTCTGCGATCAGTCTATGTTCACTACTCATTTCGAAATTCATTTTTTCTCACAAACACCTTAGCCACCCAGGCGACGAGGATCTCTGGCTGATCTGTATTATTTCTTCCTGAAACAAAGACGCGGACATCTTTGTGCAGTTAGCCAGCAAACGGTATCATAAGCGTAGAGTTTCTCAGTTCAACGCGAATGTTTATTTCTACACAGTAACAAAGACATTTTATGATCTTCGTCGCAATCTTTTAACAAAGACATTTTGTGACCTTCGTCGCAATCTTTTAACAAAGACATTTTGTGACCTTCGTCGCAATCTTTCAACAAAGGCATCTTGTGATCTTAGGCGAAATCTTCGAAAGAAATGCTGCGCTCTTTGGCGACCAGACTGCAATTTACTTCAACAACAACACAATCACCCATGCAGAGCTATTGACGCACGCCTATCAACTGGGCCATGCGCTGCTCGCCTTGGGCTTGCGACGCCAAGACCGCGTCGCGATCCTCGCACAAAACTGCATCGAAACGCTTGAACTGATCGCAGCTGCCGGGCTGATGGGGATCACCTGCGTGGGGCTCAACTACCGCCTGAGTGCGCGTGAGCAAGTGCATATTCTTCAAGATAGTGCCCCAAGTGTATGGCTCTTTGAAGCGCAATACGCCGAGCGCGTTCAAGAGGTTTGCGCGAGCTTAACGACTCTGCCCATCCTAATATGTATCGGCACGCCAACGCATACTCTGGCTCACGCTCACCACGACTACGGCCAGCTACGCAGCCAAGCCGCATCGACCCGTCCAGCCTTAATCGCAAGCGAGCATGACACCATCTTTTTGGTCTACACCAGTGGCACGACCGGCCAACCCAAAGGGGTCATGCACAGCCAGCGTGGGCAACTTGAGCAAACTAAGATTTGTTCAAATATCTTTGCTGCGAGCCCGCAAGATTGCGCATTGCTTGTGATGCCTTTCTACCACTTGGGTGCGCTCAGTATTTACTTGTCATACGCCTGGGCCGGTGGCGCCGTTGCGGTACATCGCGCCTTCGACGCCGGCCAGGTCTTATTGGCGCTTTCGCAGCAACCGATCACAGCCGCGCTTTTGGCTCCAATTATGATTCAAACGCTGCTTGATGCACCACGCGAGCAGCTCGATCAACCCAATAGGTTGCACACCGTTATTTATTCATCCGCACCCATGCCTGTGCCCTTGCTCAAGCGGGCAATCCAAAAATTTGGGCCGATCTTTATGCAGGTCTATGGCATGACTGAAAGCATGCTTGGCACGTGCCTCTACAAGCATCAACACACTCTCTCAGGTCAGCCCCACGAAGCCAAACGCTTGGCATCGGCGGGTCAGCCCTATTTTGGTTGCCAGATCGTGCTGCGCAAAGACGATGGCTCGATCTGCAATACCAACGAAGTTGGCGAAATCACCATCCTGTCTGACGCCACAATGCAAGGCTACTGGAACAACTCTGTCGCCACACATCAGACACTCAGAGACGGCTGGTGCTACACCGGCGATTTAGGCTACTTTGACGCACAACAGTTTCTATTTTTAGTCGATCGAAAAAAAGACATGATTATTTCGGGTGGCGAAAATATTTATTCGCGTGAAGTCGAAGAGGCGCTGCTGACACACCCCTCGGTCTTTGAGGTTGCCGTTGTGGGAGCGCCCGACAACACTTGGGGCGAAGCAGTCGTGGCTTTTATCGTCTGCCGAGGTCAGCAACCGAGCTCACCAGAGTTGATCGAGCACTGCCGGAGTCAAATTGCGAGCTATAAAAAACCGAAATTCATTTTTTTTATCGAGGCTCTGCCTCGTATTCTTAGCACAAATAAAGTTGATAAAAAGGCTTTGCGCGCGCAGGCTGC
>JBIIWK010000261.1:0-4487 GCA_044338955.1 Burkholderiaceae bacterium | reverse complement strand
GCGATTCAAGGTGGTTTTGATTACGCACACTCAAGCGGCTTTTATATTGGCAATTGGAACTCGTCGATCAGTTGGATTTCAGACGCAGCCTCGGCTTCGGGCAATAGCGCTTCAGCCCCGATTGAAATGAATTTTTATGCTGGCTATAAGTACGAGTGGTCTAAGGGCTTTACGGCAGATATAGGAGTACTGCAATACTACTATCCCACCTCGGGTGCGACCGGTTTTACGACAAACCCTAACACCACCGAGCTGTATGCCGCACAAAATTTTACGTTTGACTCGGTCACCGGTTTCCTGAAGTTTTCGTATGCTGCCACGACTATCTTTGGCTTTTCAAATAGCACAGGTTCAAACTACACCGACCTCACTGTCAACTATGACACCGGCGTCTGGGGTCTCACGTTGAACGCCCATGCCGGCTACCAATACGTGGCAGGCACTGCCGGCGGATCCAGTGTTTCAAACGATAGTCTGTATAGCTACACAGACTGGAAGCTAGGTATCACCAAAGACTTTGGCAGCGGCTTAACTCTAGGGGTTGCCTATATCGGCACGAATGCAAAAACGGGCGCCTACATCAACTCTCAGGGTAAAGCCTTGGGCGGCGATACGGTCTTAGCCACATTAACTAAAACCTTTTAATTGTTAAGGGGACTGCCGTGAAATTAATCACTGCCATCATCAAACACTTCAAGCTTGACGAAGTGCGTTCTGCCCTCACTGCCATTGGCATCTCGGGCGTCACCGTGACCGAGGTCAAAGGCTTTGGTCGTCAAAAAGGCCACACTGAGCTGTATCGTGGTGCAGAGTACGTCGTTGACTTTCTGCCCAAGATCAAACTCGAAGCGGCCGTGTCTGATGAACTCTTAGATCAGGCCTTGGAAGCAATCGAGAAAGCAGCTCGCACGGGAAAGATTGGAGACGGAAAGATATTCGTCACCCCGATCGATCATGTCATTCGCATTCGCACCGGTGAAACCGGCGCGTCGGCACTTTAAAGACGAGGTGTATTGTGTCAAATTGGTTAAATAAACTTTTAGCAACTGGCCTGTTGGCTGCCGTCATGGGTATTGCGGGGCTTGCCTCAACCAGCCCTGCTTATGCCCAAGACGCCAAGCCTAACGCCACAGCAAGTGCCCCTGCGGCAACCGCTGCAGCGCCCGCCGCTGCACCCGTCGCGATTGTGCCAAACAAAGGCGATACTGCCTGGATGTTGGTCTGTACCGCCCTCGTGCTTTTAATGACCTTACCCGGCTTGGCGCTTTTTTACGGTGGCTTAACTCGAAGCAAAAACGTCTTGTCGATCTTGATGCAATGCTTGGTGGTGTTTTCTCTGATCGTCGTACTGTGGTCGATTTATGGCTACAGCTTGGCCTTTACCGAAGGCAATGCGTTTATCGGAAAATTCGATCGGCTATTTTTGGCAGGGATGACTCCTGAAGGGGTCGCAGCAACTTTCAGCAAAGGCGTTGCAATCCCTGAGTATGTGTTCATGGTGTTTCAGTGCGTCTTCGCAACAATCACCTGCTGCCTGATCGTTGGTGCCTTTGCAGAACGCGCAAAGTTCTCGGCCATCCTGTTGTTTATGGTGTTGTGGTTCACCTTTGCCTACCTGCCCATCGCGCACATGGTTTGGTTCTGGCCCGGACCAGACGACATCAAAGATGCCGCCTCGCTTGAAGCCATGAGCGCAAAAGCTGGCTGGTTATTTCAAAAGGGCGTACTCGACTTTGCAGGCGGCACCGTTGTACATATCAACGCTGCGATCGCTGGTCTAGTGGGTTCGTTTGTGATTGGTAAACGTTTAGGCTTCGGTAAAGAATCCATGAAGCCACACAATATGGTCCACGTCATGATCGGTGCCGCGCTTCTGTGGTTTGGCTGGTTTGGCTTTAACGCCGGCTCAGCACTTGAGGCCAACGGTACAGCTGCCTTAGCCTTTGCCAATACCTTGCTGGCAACCGCAGCTGCAGTGTTAGCCTGGACGTTCGCAGAATGGCTCTTGCGCGGCAAACCGTCACTGTTAGGCGGCGCATCGGGCTGCGTTGCCGGCCTCGTTGGCATCACGCCCGCCGCTGGGTTTGTAGGCCCGATGGGTGCTCTGGCGATTGGTGCTGCGGCTGGCTTCCTCTGCATCTGGGGCGTCAGCGGCTTGAAAAAAATGTTGGGCTCAGACGACAGCCTGGACGTGTTTGGTATTCACGGCGTTGCAGGGATCTTAGGTGCTCTGTTGACCGCTGTGTTTGCCTCACCAAAGTTGGGTGGCACCGGAGTCTATGACTACGTTACCAACGCTGCTGCGCCAGACTACTCAATCGTTGACCAGTTCTTAATTCAAGGTCAAAGCGTCTTGGTGACACTGGTGTGGTCAGGTGTCATTGCCTACATTGCCTTTAAGATTGCAGATCTCGTATTCGGCTTACGTGTCCCTGAAGATCAAGAGCGCGAAGGCTTGGATATCACTTCGCACGGTGAATCTGCTTACGAAAACTAACGCAGCCAGACACAGACGCCCCGATCATCTCGGGGCGTTTTTGATGGCTGACGCACAAGCTTCACCAAGTGTAGGCTAGGCGCGTACCCTCATCAATGGCACGCATCGCGTCTAGTTCTGTTGCCACACGCGCACCACCAATCAAATTCAAGTGCTTGACCTTGCCATCCAGATGATTCGCCAAGTCTTGCTCAGAATCCTGGCCTGCGCACAACACAACGGTATCGATCGCTAACACCTGCGCCTCACCATTCACGCTGTAGTGCAAGCCTTGCTCATCAATTTTTTCATAGGTACAGCCAGACACGGCCGTCACACCGCGCTTAGTCAATTTGGTGCGGTGGATCCATCCGGTACTTTTGCCCAGGCGCGCGCCTGGTTTTTTTGTGCCTCGTTGCAGCATCACCACGGTGCGCTTTGAGCCCTCGGCCACCGGAGCCTGTAACCCGCCTTCCGACTGAATGGTCAGATCAACACCCCACTGATTCAAAAACGCTTGCGTGGTCTGTGGCGACGCTTGCACAGTCGTCAGCATCTCTGCCACGTCGTGTGCGATGCCACCTGTACCGATGATTGCCACGCGCTCGCCCACGTTGACTCGACCTAAGATCACATCGACATAACTCACTACTTTTACGTGCCCAATACCTTCGATCACAGGGGTGCGAGGCTTGATCCCCGTCGCAATCACAATTTGGTCAAACCCCTGCGCCTGCAGAAAATCCGTTTCGACGCGCTGGTTCAGACGCACCTGTACGCCAGTCGTGATTAGGCGTTTATTGAAATAACGTACGAGCTCAGCAAACTCTTGCTCTTTGCCTGGGATGCGTCGCGCTAAATTCAATTGCCCGCCCACCTCGCTGCTCGCCTCAAATAACTGCACATAATGACCGCGCTCAGCGGCGGTAATCGCGCAGGCTAACCCTGCAGGCCCGGCCCCCACTACCGCAACTTTTAATTTTTTTACAGGCGGCAGCGCCATAAACTCGGTCTCGTGACACGCTTTGGGATTGACCAAACACGACGCGATTCGGTTAGTAAAAATATGATCTAAGCACGCCTGATTGCAACCAATGCACGTGTTAATTTCATCGGTACGCCCTATTGCTGCTTTCACCACAAAATCTGGATCCGCCAAGAAGGCGCGCGCAAGCGAAACCATATCTGCCTCACCGCGCTCAAGAATCTCTTCAGCAATTGTGGGCATATTGATACGATTTGAGGCTACCACCGGAATCGACACCACCTTTTTGAGTCGCGCGGCGGCAAACGCAAAGGCGGCGCGCGGAACGCTCGTGGCAATCGTAGGTACCACCGACTCGTGCCAGCCGATGCCGGTATTTAAAACATCAGCCCCCGCTTGTTCGAGCGCTTGGGCGAGGCGATCAATTTCATCGCCAGTTAAGCCACCCTCGACTAAATCAATGGCCGAAATACGGTACATGATCAACAGGCCAGGGCCCACTCTCTCGCGCGTGCGACGTACGACCTCTACAGGAAACCGGATTCGGTTTTCAAGCGAACCACCCCACTCGTCTTCGCGCTTGTTGGTACGCAACGCAGTGAACTGCGTCATGAGATAGCCCTCAGAGCCCATCACCTCAATACCGTCATAGCCCGCCAGTTGCGCCAGTACTGCGCACTGCACGAAGTCATCGATGGTTTGCTCGATCTGTTCAACCGTAAAGGCACGTGGCTGGCGCGGATTAATCACTGACCGCAGCGCGCTTGGGCCGATGATTTCATTATGCTTGGCATAAATGCCAGTGTGAAGAATTTGCAAAACAATCTTCGCACCCGCAGCATGCACAGCCTGCACAATCGGGATGTGTTGCTCAAGCGCCTCAGCCGAGTCAAGTACCCAAGCGCCATCTTCAACGCGCCCGTCAAAATTAGGTGATACGCCCCCGGTCACAATGAGGCCGACGCCGCCTCGCGCCCGAGCCGCATAAAACTCAGCCAGGCGCTGCACCCCATCGTGTTCATTTTC
>JBIIWK010000044.1:0-14850 GCA_044338955.1 Burkholderiaceae bacterium | reverse complement strand
GGCGCCGTCATCATCGCGGCCATTACAAGTTGCACCAACACCAGCAACCCACGCAACGTGATTGCCGCAGGCTTGTTGGCGCGCAACGCCAACGCTAAAGGTCTAACCCGCAAGCCTTGGGTCAAATCATCTTTGGCCCCTGGCTCGAAGACGGTTGAGCTTTATCTGCAAGAGGCCAACCTACTGACCGAACTCGAAGCCCTAGGCTTTGGTATTGTGGGATTCGCTTGCACCACCTGTAATGGGATGAGCGGTGCGTTGGATCCAGTCATCCAACAAGAAATTATTGACCGAGACCTTTACGCCACCGCGGTCTTATCAGGTAACCGAAACTTTGATGGCCGCATTCATCCTTACGCCAAGCAGGCCTTCTTAGCCTCGCCGCCACTGGTTGTCGCCTATGCGATTGCCGGTACCATCCGATTTGATATTGAAAAAGATGTGTTGGGTCTTGATCAAGCGGGCAAGCCTGTCACCTTAAAAGACCTTTGGCCCACAGACGAAGAGATCGATGCCATCGTTGCCTCAAGCGTTAAGCCAGAGCAATTTCGTAAGGTCTACGAGCCGATGTTTGCCGTCAGCGTTGAGGCAGGCGAAAAACTCAGCCCGCTGTACGACTGGCGTGCCCAAAGCACGTATATTCGGCGTCCTCCTTACTGGGAAGGCGCGTTGGCCGGAGAACGCACCCTTAAAGGCATGCGTCCTTTGGCAGTGCTCGGCGACAACATTACAACCGACCACCTGTCACCTTCAAACGCCATCATGCTTGATAGTGCCTCGGGTGAATATTTGGCAAAGATGGGCGTACCCGAAGAAGACTTCAACTCGTACGCGACCCATCGCGGCGACCATTTGACCGCTCAACGCGCGACGTTTGCGAACCCCAAGCTGCTCAATGAAATGGTACTTGAAAACGGCAAAGTCAAACAGGGTTCACTGGCACGAATCGAACCTGAAGGTACAGTCACCCGCATGTGGGAAGCGATCGAAACCTACATGAACCGTCAGCAACCACTCATCATTGTGGCGGGCGCGGATTACGGTCAGGGCTCTTCACGCGACTGGGCCGCCAAAGGCGTTCGACTGGCTGGCGTTGAAGCCATTGTTGCAGAGGGCTTCGAGCGCATCCATCGTACCAACTTAGTCGGGATGGGCGTCTTGCCGCTCGAATTCAAAGCTGGCGTGAACCGTCTGACACTTGGCTTGGATGGCACAGAAACCTACGACGTCATCGGTGCACGCACGCCGCTCGCGACCCTTACGCTTGGTATTCAGCGCAAGAATGGTGAGCGCCTTGAGGTCCCAGTGACGTGCCGTCTCGATACAGCCGAAGAAGTCTCGATTTATGAAGCCGGCGGTGTTCTGCAGCGTTTTGCGCAAGACTTTCTTGAGTCGACTGCTGCGGCCTAGTGCTGGCAACTTTTAAACAACTTGACCGAACTAAAATAGACAGAACTTGCCCGAAGCGCTATCAACACTCACAGATAGCGCTTCACCGACCGACTTTGCTTTAAGCCCTGCCGCCTAACCGAGGCAGCGCTCAAGCAAATTGGTCAAGCTTTAAAACCATCGAGTCGCTGAGCCCTAGGCAGCGTTGAACGACACAGACACACGTTGAAGGATATCGCTATGAGTCACGCCCCCCAGATCAAAGTCCCCGCCACCTACATACGCGGTGGTACCAGTAAAGGCGTTTTTTTTCACCTACAGGATCTTCCCAAAGCCGCACAAGTGCCGGGTGCTGCGCGTGACGCCTTACTGCTCAGAGTGATCGGCAGCCCCGACCCCTACGGCAAACAAACTGACGGCATGGGTGCTGCAACTTCAAGCACCAGCAAGACTGTGATTCTGTCAAAAAGCACTCGACCCGATCACGACATTGACTATCTTTTTGGTCAGGTCTCAATTGACAAGCCCTTTGTCGACTGGAGCGGCAATTGCGGCAATCTGACGTCTGCCGTCGGGCCCTATGGCATTAGCAACGGTCTGGTCGATGCTGCGCGTATCCCACACAACGGGATTGCCACCATCCGTATCTGGCAAGCCAATATCGGCAAAACGATTATTGCGCACGTGCCGATGACCGATGGTGCTGTGCAAGAAACTGGTGACTTTGAGCTCGATGGCGTGACGTTTCCGGCTGCAGAAGTTCAACTCGAGTTTATGGACCCGGCCGCTGATGAAGACGACGGCGGCGGCGCGATGTTTCCCACCGGCAATCTCGTGGATGACTTAGAGGTGCCTGGCGTTGGGACCTTCAAGGCCACGATGATTAACGCTGGGATCCCCACAATTTTTGTCAATGCCGCCGATATTGGCTACAAAGGCACTGAGTTGCAAGACGACATTAACAGCGACCCCAAAGCACTCGCAATGTTTGAAACTATTCGCGCCTATGGTGCTGTGCGCATGGGGCTAATCAAACATATCGATGAGGCGGCCACCCGTCAGCACACCCCTAAAGTTGCCTTCGTTGCCAAGCCCGCAGATTATCTTGCCTCAAGTGGCAAGGCCATTTCGGCCAAAGACACCAATGTGCTCGTGCGTGCCATGTCGATGGGCAAGTTACACCACGCCATGATGGGTACTGCCGCAGTGGCGATTGGCACTGCCGCGGCCATACCGGGCACACTAGTTAATTTGGCGGCTGGCGGCGGTCACATCGAGGCGGTACGTTTTGGTCATCCTTCTGGCACCTTGAGGGTGGGCGCACAAGCACAGCTCGTCGATGGCCAGTGGACTGTGACAAAGGCCATCATGAGCCGAAGCGCTCGAGTCTTGATGGAAGGTTGGGTGCGAGTGCCTGGTGGGTTGCTCTGATGTCTGAATATCTGTCAGTAGCCTTACAGTTCTCGTTCACACTTTTTATCATTTGTACGTTCACGTTTTTTATCTCAGGGGCATACTTACTGCTCTTCAAGATTCGCTACGCCAACGATCTGTTTAAGCACCCCTATTTACGCGAGCGCAGCTTTAACCAATACTCTTGGTCCATCAAGATGACGATTGTGCTCGACTATTTTTTACGGATCTCGTTTCCGAAATCTAAGAGCTGGATCGCCGGTAATGCCAACGAACTTTTAAAGCACGTTGACCCACAAGATATCCCGACCAATGTGAAATGGCCGATCGTTGGCCTTTGGGCGGGGTGCTTTATCGGAATGATCGCGATGCTGACCGTCTGGGTCGTGCTGATTATCGGAATTTCAAAATGAACACCAATACATCGCCTATCGTGCAACACGACGCAGCAAACCACTGCTTTTTTTTGATCCTCGACGGTCAGCGCTGTGTGCTTGACTACACACTACAGGGTCAGGTCATGACGATCACGCATACGGGGGTACCTGACGCCTTAGGCGGTCGGGGTTTGGCTGCGCAACTCACAAAATTTGCGCTCGATTATGCGCGCGCGCAACAGTGGAAGCTCATCCCCCTGTGCAGCTATGCCGCCGTATATGTGCAACGCCATGCCGAGTACGCCACTTTACTGGCTTAGCCCCGCGAGCCCGACAAAGCTAAATAATACGCAGCCAACTCTTGGCAGGCCTATTATTCAGTCTTATATAAGATATAAGACACTTGATTGAAGGCGCGCTTACCTCTACAATCTTTATATCGGTTCTCAGCCCAAAAATTCATCGGCAGGCTGATGAATTCGTCAGAATTCTTTCTTCAATTTGATTCATATTTTCTTAACCTTTGAAAGGCGCCATCATGCTTGAAGCCTATCGCCAACACGTTGCTGAACGCGCAGCCCTTGGCATTCCTCCCCTTCCCCTGACCGCACAGCAAACAGCGGATCTGATCGAACTGCTCAAAGCGCCGCCAGCCGGCGAAGGTGCTGCGCTGGTCGAGTTGCTGACGCACCGCGTGCCAGCTGGTGTGGATGATGCCGCAAAAGTTAAAGCCTCTTATTTAGCTGCCGTGGCTCTGGGCACTGAAAAATGTGCGTTGATTTCGCGCAGCAAGGCAACTGAATTGCTCGGTACCATGCTGGGTGGCTACAACATTGGCCCCATGGTCGAGCTGCTCGACGATGCCGAAGTGGGCAAGGTTGCTGCCGAAGGTTTGAAAAAGACCTTGTTGATGTTTGACGCCTTTCATGACGTCAAAGAAAAAGCTTTAAAAGGTAATGCCAACGCCAAAGCTGTGATGCAAAGCTGGGCCGATGGCGAGTGGTTCACCAGCCGCCCTGAAGTCCCCAAAAGCCTGACGGTCACAGTATTTAAAGTCACCGGCGAAACCAACACTGACGATCTGTCCCCCGCCCCTGACGCCTGGACACGTCCTGATATCCCGTTGCATGCCCTGGCAATGCTCAAAAATCCACGTCCGGGTATTGAGCCTCAAGAGTCGGGCAAAACTGGGCCGATCAACTTCATCAATGATCTGAAAAAGAAAGGCCACTTGGTCGCCTATGTCGGTGACGTGGTCGGTACAGGTTCGTCGCGTAAATCAGCCACCAACTCGGTGCTATGGTTCACTGGCGAAGACATTCCCTTTGTACCTAACAAGCGTTTTGGCGGTGTGTGCTTGGGCAACAAGATTGCACCGATCTTCTATAACACCATGGAAGACGCTGGCGCCCTGCCAATTGAACTTGATGTGTCAAGCATGAACATGGGCGATGTGATTGAGCTGCGCCCTTACGACGGCGAAGCCTTGAAAGACGGCAAGGTCATCTCTAAGTTTGAAGTCAAATCCGAAGTCTTGTTTGACGAAGTGCGTGCGGGTGGTCGTATCCCGTTGATCGTTGGCCGTGGCTTGACCAGCAAAGCGCGCGAAACATTGGGCCTACCGCCCTCGACGCTGTTCCGTTTCCCGCACGTCCCTGCTGCCTCTACAAAGGGCTTCACACTTGCCCAGAAGATGGTCGGTCGTGCTTGTGGCTTGCCAGAAGGTCAGGGCGTGCGTCCCGGCTCTTACTGCGAACCTGCAATGACCTCAGTCGGCAGCCAGGATACAACTGGCCCAATGACGCGCGACGAACTCAAAGATTTGGCTTGCTTGGGCTTCTCAGCTGACCTAGTCATGCAATCGTTCTGCCACACTGCGGCTTACCCAAAATCGGTAGACGTTAAAACCCACCACACCTTGCCCCAGTTCATGAGCAACCGTGGCGGCATCTCGCTGCGCCCAGGCGATGGCATCATTCACTCATGGCTCAACCGTATGTTGTTACCCGATACAGTAGGCACTGGTGGTGATTCACATACTCGCTTCCCAATTGGCATCAGCTTTCCAGCAGGTTCGGGCTTAGTGGCCTTTGCAGCTGCCACGGGCGTCATGCCTTTGGATATGCCAGAGTCAGTATTGGTGCGTTTCAAAGGCAAGATGCAACCAGGCGTGACCTTGCGTGATCTGGTCAACGCAATCCCACTGTATGCCATCAAAACAGGTTTATTAACGGTTGGTAAACAGAACAAACAAAATATCTTCTCGGGTCGCATTCTCGAGATCGAAGGTTTGCCTAATCTTAAAGCTGAACAAGCGTTCGAATTGTCGGATGCCTCGGCCGAGCGCTCTGCCGCTGGCTGCACCATTCGTCTGAACAAAGAGCCCGTGATCGAATACATCAACAGCAACATCGTGATGTTGAAGTGGATGATTGCCAATGGCTACTCTGACGAGCGCAGCATCACACGCCGCATACAAGCCATGGAAGCCTGGCTCAAAAATCCTCAATTATTGCAACCCGATGCAGATGCTGAATACGCAGCAATCATTGAGATTGATCTGGCAGAAATTCATGAACCAGTCGTCGCTTGCCCAAATGACCCTGATGATGTCAAAACCTTATCAGACGTGGCCGGCGCCAAGATCGACGAAGTGTTTATCGGCAGCTGCATGACCAACATCGGTCACTTCCGTGCAGCTTCAAAACTGCTTGAAGGCAAGCGTGACATGCCCGTGAAGTTGTGGATTGCACCTCCAACCAAAATGGATGCCGCGCAATTGACCGAAGAAGGACACTACGGTGTGTTCGGTTCGGCCGGTGCTCGTACTGAAATGCCAGGTTGCTCGCTATGTATGGGTAATCAGGCACAGGTGCGCGAAGGTGCAACGGTGATGTCGACGAGTACGCGCAACTTCCCGAACCGTTTGGGCAAAAACACAAACGTGTACTTGGGTTCTGCTGAACTTGCCGCCATTTGCTCGAAACTTGGGCGCATCCCCACCAAAGAAGAGTACATGACCGATATGGGCGTCTTAAGCAAGAACGGCGACCAGATCTACAAGTACCTCAACTTTGACCAGATCGCCGATTACAAAGATGTAGCCGATACGATTGCGTCTTAATCAGACATCGCACCACGAGTGAAAAAGCCCGCTTCCCTGAAGCGGGCTTTTTCTTTACCTGCCCTCGAATGCGCATCAATAAGTTCTGACGAGTATTCTGATCAGTGAGTGACAGATAAAGTCGTTAGGCGCACCGCCACAAATCACTGAAACCGAACAACGTGGTGTAGGATGTAAATACTCTCGCTTACAGCGGACAGACCGCCTTTACCTTCTCAGTATTTCACGCAAAACTAGAGGTATGCCATGGTTCACAACACGCTCAACACTCTTAAAACTTTTAAGGTTGGCAAGACAAAGGCTCATTTTTATTCACTACCCGAGCTAGCAAAAACGCTGGGTATTGATATCGCCCGTCTGCCTATATCGCTTCGCATGGTGCTTGAATCGGTGCTGCGCAACTGTGATGGCAAGAAAGTCACCGAGGCACACATTAAAGAACTCGCTAACTGGAAGCCGCGCGCCAAACGATCCAAAGAAATCCCCTTCGTGGTCGCCAGAGTCGTGTTGCAAGACTTTACCGGCGTGCCCTTGTTGGCCGACATCGCTGCCATGCGCGCAGTCGCACAGCGTATGGGTAAGGATCCAAAGTTAATTGAACCGCTCGTGCCGGTCGACCTCGTGGTCGATCACTCGGTAATGATTGACTATTCGGGCACTAAAGACGCGCTCGATCTCAATATGAAACTTGAGTTTTTGCGCAATAAAGAACGCTATCAATTTATGAAATGGGGTATGCAAGCCTTTGATACCTTCGGCGTGATCCCCCCAGGTTTTGGCATCGTCCATCAAATCAATCTTGAATATCTGGCACCCGGTGTACATCACAACACCGCAGATAACGTTTACTACCCCGACACCTTGGTGGGTACCGACAGCCACACCACCATGATCAATGGCATAGGCGTGGTCGGTTGGGGTGTTGGTGGCATTGAGGCTGAAGCAGGCATGCTGGGCCAACCCGTGTATTTTTTAACCCCCGATGTTGTCGGCGTTGAACTAACAGGCGAACTGCGAGGCGGCGTAACCGCCACCGATTTAGTGCTCACAATTACACAGATGTTGCGTCGTGAAAAAGTTGTCGGCAAGTTTGTTGAGTTTTGTGGCGCGGGTACGGCAAAACTTTCGGTCACCGATCGCGCGACAATCAGCAACATGGCCCCTGAATATGGCGCGACGGTTGGATTTTTTCCAATTGATGCGCACACGCTTGAGTATTTTTCTGGCACAGGACGTACCGCGCAAGAAATCAAAGCCTTTGAAGCCTATTACCGGGCACAAGAGATGTTTGGCGTTCCGAAGGCCTCTGACATCAACTACACAAAACTCGTCACACTCGATCTTAATTCGGTTGTCCCATCCTTGGCGGGCCCGAAACGACCGCAAGACCGCATCGAGCTCGGTCAGGTTCAAAAAACATTTAAATCCTTGTTCTCAAAAAATATCGAAAGCAATGGCTTTAATCAACCGGCGGCCAAACTCAAGAAAGGATTTTTCACTGACACCAGCCGTTCAATTCATAACGGCGACATCTTGATTGCTGGCATTACCTCTTGTACCAATACCTCGAACCCGAGCGTGATGTTAGCGGCCGGCTTACTGGCAAAGAAAGCTGTCGAAGCGGGCTTAACGGTACCCGACCACGTCAAAACCTCACTCGCACCCGGCTCGCGCGTGGTCACCGAGTATCTGCAACGTGCCGGACTGTTGCCCTACCTTGAAAAACTTGGCTTTGCCGTTGCCGCCTATGGTTGCACCACCTGTATCGGCAACGCAGGTGACTTGGCCCCAGATTTAAATCGCGCCATTATTGAAAATGATTTGATTTGCGCAGCGGTGTTGTCGGGCAATCGCAATTTTGAAGCACGCATTCATCCAAATTTAAAAGCGAATTTTCTAGCCTCACCGCCACTGGTAGTCGCCTATGCCTTAGCAGGTAATGTGACGCGCGACCTCATGACCGAGCCAGTAGGCATGGGTCAAAAAGGGCCGGTCTTTTTAGGTGACTTGTGGCCCACGGCAAACGAAGTTCAAGCACTCATGAAATATGCGATGGATCCAAAGGTCTTTCGCGCCAATTACGCGCAGGTCACCAGCAAGCCAGGCAAGCTGTGGCAGAACATCGAAGGGGTGAGCGGTAATGTCTATGACTGGCCCCAGTCAAGCTACATTGCCGAGCCCCCCTTCTTTGAGCAGTTTTCGATGACTCCGCAAGCCATGCCTTTGGTACGTGGCGCTCGCACGCTTGGGATTTTTGGTGACTCGGTGACCACGGATCACATTTCTCCGGCCGGCGCGATCAAAGACTCATCGCCTGCTGGGCAATGGCTACTCGCGCAAGGGATTGCCAAAGAAGATTTCAACAGTTACGGCTCGCGCCGTGGCAATCATGAGATCATGATCCGCGGTACCTTTGCGAACGTACGAATCAAAAACCTAATGATCGCAGCGCAAGCCGATGGCACACGGTTTGAAGGCGGGGATACGCTCTACCAACCCAGCGGCGAACAAATCTCAATCTATGATGCTGCGATGAAATATGTTGCAGCCGGGATTCAGACCGTCGTATTTGGCGGCGAAGAGTACGGCACCGGGTCATCGCGCGACTGGGCCGCTAAAGGCACGCAGCTCTTAGGCGTCAAGGCCGTCATCGCGCGCAGCTTTGAACGTATTCATCGCAGTAACCTGGTTGGCATGGGCGTACTACCCTTGCAATTCAAGGGCGCCGATACCGTCGCATCACTCGGCATTACCGGCGCCGAGACCTTTGATGTCGAGGGCATTGAAAAAGGCATCACTGCGCAACAAGACGTCACCCTAGCGATTCACTCTCCCAAGGGTACAACCCAGCGCGTGACGGTATTGTTGCGCATTGACACGCCCATTGAAGTCGACTACTACCAGCACGGGGGCATCTTGCCCTTTGTGCTCAGGCAGCTACTAGCCGATTAAGCGAAGGGGGGTTGCAGCAAGGGCCAAAGCTTTTAGTCGCCCCCCCCAGGTATGAGCAGTTTGAGATTGTTCGTTACACTAGAGTCCTTTATTGCAGCTTTTTTGGTTTCTGATATTTCTATGGCTCGTGCTCGCGTTTCTACTTCTCCTAAACGACTCAATCGCGACTCGTCACGATTGGTGACCCTCTCACTCGCTCTGCACAACTCGGGCAGCCGCGTTGAAGATCGGTTTTGGGAGGCCGAGCTCGCGACCCTGTTAAACAAACTGATGCGCACCGGTAACGATGCTGCGCTCGATGCGGCGCTCGATCATCTGTCGACCACCAACATCGGCGGCTATGAAGTCTTGATCGAGCAGGCTGAAACGCACTCTGAATCATGTGTGCTTGAAAAAGATGGCAAACGCTTTGACGTTTTGCTTGTGATTGCACCCTTGGTCGCCTGGACACGCTACAGCATCCCAGCCGTGGCGCTCAGCGATAGCGTTGTTTCAACACTGGCGGGGCATTTACAAACACACGTACTGGCGAGCGGCGCGCAAATCGCGATGATGCCGCAGTTGATCAGTCTCGATCAAATGCCGCGCACGCTTTGCGAAACCTACGACTGGCTGCACAAGCTTGGTGCCACGGCGCTCGATTTGCCCAGTGGTCCGCCCCAACTCAGTCACGAACCCGATGCGTTCAACATGCTGGCCGATACCCGCTATGTGGCGATCGGTGTCGCCGTGCCCGAGGGCAATCCCATATTTCGCTGGCAAGAGACACCCAGCGAACACAGCGACGGCCGTGAACCTTGTCTTGAAAAATGGATCGCCGATACTCAAGCGATTTTTGCGAATCTGCTGGCGGGCTGCGGCTTTGAAATTTTAGTGCCTGATGCGTATTACGTCAGCAATCGTGAAGCCGATCGCCGCATTCGTCCACTCTCAGTAAAATCAGCAGTCGTCTGGCTTGAAGGGGCGCTGCAACTCGAAGCGAGCCAGCTGCGCGCCGTCATTGTCGGTTGTGGCGAACGCACCGTCGAAGAATACCGCATTGGTTTCACACAAAAAAATCAAGCCGAAGTCATCTATGGTTGCCTGTGGCCTCTTTATGGTCACGTCGAAGACGAACCCTTGCTCGAAGGGCAACCTGCGCCCATTGAAACTATCGACGAGATCACGAACTTACTCAAAGAGTGCGGCATCACCGATATCCGACGACTGCCCACCATGCTCAGCCCCGAGTTTTGCGACGATTGTGGTGCCCCATATTTTCCTAATCCCTCGGGTGAAATGGTACACGCCGAACTCCCTGAAGACGCCGAAACGGCGCCCGCGCACTTTCACTAACCATGCAAGCCGACGTCTTTTGCCGAGTCGTTGATAATTTTGGCGATATCGGTGTCACCTGGCGTTTGGTGCGCCAACTGCAGCGCGAGCATCACTGGTCAATCCGTTTGTGGGTAGATGATTTAAAAAGTTTTCAACGGCTTGAGGCGCGCGTTCACTTGCATGCCTTGCAACAAGTCATCGACCACATTGAGATTATTCATTGGGGCGATCCAGCGCCAGACCTCATCCCCTACCCGCTTGTACTGTGCAGTTTCTCGTGCAACTTGCCCGCAACGTACATCGTCCAATTGCACGAAAGGCCCGCGCTTTGGGTCAACCTTGAATACCTCAGCGCCGAAACCTGGGTTGAAGGCTGCCACGCCCTACCCTCGCTGCGCGGTGACGGGTTATCTTCGTATTTCTTTTTTCCGGGCTTCAACGCAAACACGGGTGGTCTGCTGCGCGAGCGGGATTTATTATCTCAGCGCAACGCATGGAAAAAAAATCTTGATGGTCAATACCAGTTGCTTAATCGCTTGGGGGTCTCTGCCAAAGCACTTGCGGCGTGGCTACCTCAGCCAACGGTGTCGAATGCCAGTATCGAAATATCGCCACCACGCAGCATACAAGTGCAAGCTGCACGCCTACTGACCTTATTTTGCTATCCACACGCACCGGTCGCGCAACTGCTCGAAGCACTCTGTGCAGATTCGCGCGCCTCGATCGTACTGATCCCTGATGGTGTCGCCCCAGAACTCACCACAGGGCGCCAAGGGTCTTTACAACAGATCTATATCGAACGCATCCCTTTCGTGTCACAGCCAGAATACGATCAACTCTTAGGGATGGCGGATCTTAATTTTGTGCGCGGCGAAGACTCGGTGGTACGCGCGCTTTGGGCCGGCAAGCCGCTGGTCTGGCAGATTTACCCACAAACAGAAGGCACGCATCTGGTCAAACTTGAAGCGTGGTTAAAAATCTCTAACTTACCTGCTGACACACAAGCCTTATTGCGCCACTGGAACGCCGACAGCGCGGCGGCAGACTTGCCAAAAGCCTTTGAGCAAGCCTTGCAACCCAAAGCATTCGCGCAGTGGTCAAGCGACGCGTTGGCGCTGAGTCACACCCTTGCGCAAGAAATTGATTTTGCGCAGGCGCTGCATGACTTTTGCGTTTCAAAGGCAACGCCCTAGGCCGCAGCGGTGGCCATCACTGGCGCTGGCTCTTTGATCGGCAAGTTAATCAAAGCCGCCATCGCCGACAACGCAATGTCGGCGTACCACATCCACTGATAGTCGCCAAAAGAATATAAAACCAAGCCGCCCACATAGGCGCCTAAAAAAGCACCAATCTGATGCGACAGCAGCGTTAAACCAAACAGCGTTGACAAGTAGCGCACGCCAAACAACTTGCCCACGATCGAAGCCGTTGGGGGTACTGTCGCCAACCACGTTGCCCCTAACCCGATCGCAAAGATATAAAAGGTCAGTTCAGTTTTAGGCGCCATTAAATACAAAGCGATCAACACCGCACGCGAGGCGTACATCACGGCCAGAATGTTTTTGCTTTTGAAACGATTAATTTGTGCACCGACAAAGATACTGCCAAAAATATTTGCTAATCCAATAATCCCTAACGACCACCCCGCGACAGACGCAGGCAAGCCGCAAAGATCGACCTCTCCAGGCAAGTGCGTCACCAGCATTGCAATATGGAAACCACAGGTAAAGAAACCTAAATGCAGCAACAGATAGCTTGGGGAGTTGAACGCCTCTTTGACTGCCGCGCCCATACCGACATCGGCGCCCTGCTGCGCAGTAGGTGCCGGCACATTTTTGGACAGTTTATTGATCAAGGGCAACGAAAGTAACATTAACAACACGAGCGACCACATCGCATTCATCCAGCCCAGCGATTGAATCAAACGCGTCGCGATGGGGGCAAACACAAACTGCCCCATTGAGCTGCCCGCATTAATTAAACCGGCTGCGTTGCCACGCGCCTCTGCAGGGATACGCTTAGCGACGGTGCCAATCAAAATAGAAAAACTGCAGGCGCCGGTACCGATCGCGGAGAGCAACCCAATCGTAAACATTAATCCCCAGGTTGACTCCATCAACGGAATCAGCCCCGTGCCCACAATCGTCAGACACAAGCCCCCCAACAGCACCGGACGCGCACCGTGGCGATCGGCAATCATGCCGGCGAGTGGCTGCGCCACCCCCCACACAAACTGCCCCACAGCCATGGCCAGGCTAATACTCACGATACCTAGGCCGGTAGACGTATTCAAAGGGCTGATAAACAGCCCCATGGTTTGACGCGTGCCGTTAACGATCATGATGATGCCCGCCGCCGTAAGCGTCACCAGCAAAACGTCGCGCTGTTTAAAGGTTTGGAAAAAGTTCATGGATTACCTTGAAGATCTTGATATTAGTCATGACGCGAACTGTAACAAGAAGCGCGCCTCGCCCTGCGTCAGCCCCTCAGCAAAACTTGAAAACGACGCGTAACCCTCTGCAAATAAAGCAAAATCTGTGAAAACAGAGCAATAAATTCGGAGGCAAGCTAGAATAGAGGGCTTTTTTAACATTTACCGAATTACCGGAGTCTTAAGTCATGAAAACCGCACAAGAGTTGCGCGTCGGCAACGTAGTCATGGTCGGCAAAGATGCCGTCGTCGTGCAGCGCGCTGAATACAGCAAGTCAGGTCGCAACGCCTCAGTCGTGAAGCTTAAGTTCAAAAACTTGCTCACAGGCACCGGTAGCGAAACCGTTTCAAAGGCTGACGAAAAATACGACGTCATCACGCTTGACCGTAAAGAGTGTACCTACTCGTACTTTGCTGACCCAATGTATGTGTTTATGGATGCCGATTTCAACCAGTACGAAATCGAAGCAGACAGCATGGGCGACGCACTCTTTTATCTTGAAGAAGGCATGCCTGTTGAAGCCGTGTTTTATGACGGCCGCGCGATTTCGATCGAGCTGCCCACCATGGTCGTGCGCGAAATCGTTTACACCGAGCCAGCAGTACGAGGCGACACCTCAGGCAAAGTGATGAAGCCAGCCAAAATCAACACCGGCCACGAATTACCCGTGCCCTTGTTTTGCGCAATCGGCGACAAGATCGAAATCGACACACGCACTGGCGAATACCGTAGCCGTGTGATGTAAGTTGTTTGCGTCTTAAGTAAAAAGGCCCAACGCTTTGAACTGACCCCATAAAGTTGGACACCCGTCCAGCCTTTTGGGGTTTTTTATTACGCGACCGGCACAGGCTAACTGTGTTCAATTATCACAGCGTCCAGTGCACGCGTATCTTTTAGAAGTCCGTGCAAATGGGCGAACGACTGCTGCGTTAGTCAGCGTGTCTGCTGCTCAAGATCAGCGAGCCAACGCAACGCGTATTCTCGATCAGGTCCGCACATCTCTAACGAGGGTTGTAAACCGCCGCAAAAGGCCGGGCGCTCGGGTTGACCGAATATTGCACAGCGATTGTCTGGCAAAAGCTGCACACAACGCACGCCCGCGGGTTTGCCCTGCGGCATACCTGGGATCGGGCTTGTGATAGAGGGCGAGATACAGCAGGCACCGCAATCAGGGCGGCAGTTCATCAATTTTGACTCACTGCAGCCGATCAGTATCCAGAAAATCTGGCAAGGCAACGACTGCGATGCCCTCTTCGGCTAAGGCGTCGCGTTCTTCGCGCGTCGCGGTGCCACGGATCGGACGCTCGTCAGATTCACCCTCGTGAATACGACGTGCTTCGTCGGCAAAGCGATCGCCTACGTTTTCGGTTTTGCTCACAAACTCGCGCATCTGCTGCATGACAGCCGCCTGCATTTGCATCAGTTGGGCGGCCTCAGGATTGGAAGCGATCAAGTTGCGCGAGGTTTCTTGTGCGGCGGCAGTGGCATCAGCCGAGGCGTTTGATTCAAGACGAGGTTGCTCAAAATGCCCGACATTAATCCTAGGTGCCGATAAACGCTTTTCGATCTTGTCGTTTTGACAGAGCGGACAGCTAATCAGGCCACGTGCCTGCTGCGAATCGTAGTCTTCGTGCGAGCTGAACCAGCCCTCAAACAGATGGCGATTACCGCATTCAAGATCGAAAACTTTGAGTCCCATGAACCCTAGATGGGGCTAAATGCCCACAATTCAAGCTTTGAAGTATACCGGAGGGCATACCACTGCCCTCAGTAACCCGCACTCATCGACGCGATTAACCCTATTCTGGGATTTCCGCACTAGGAATCGACGAGATTTTAGGGTGAG
>JBIIWK010000258.1:0-4508 GCA_044338955.1 Burkholderiaceae bacterium | reverse complement strand
GGTCTGATTGCTGCCTTTTTGATCCGCACCCATCTTGCCGCCATACGACCACTGGAGGGGCATCGAAATCATATTCGCGATGGGGTTGGCCAATTGCTTGGCCATCTGTTCATTACTCATGGGTGCTGATGCCACTGGCTTGGTCGCGTCTGCGACTTCTGCGCGGGCAGCAACCTCGGCGGCGAAACAGGAATTGCCCAGAGCCGTGCTCAACCAGAGGGCCAAAATGATTTGTATACGGGTCATATGATAAAAATTGTTTAGATTAAAAAATTGGTCATAACCTAATGTACTGGCGCCCAGTGAATAACCCCATCATCATTGGAAAGGCTAACATAAACTTTAATCAAAGAGGTGTGGTTTGGTCTGAAATTACGGGGCAACCCGACTTAGATCGCTGAGCGCTGCGATTTTCATAAACTTTGCATTTTTTTGTGTGTCTTAGCGCTAAACAGGCGCCCAAAAGTCAAGAATATCTTTTGAGCATTCGACTGAAATCTTTCGAAACGCCATGAAACATTTTCGAGCAAATGCCGACTTGAGTGTCAGACTCACCGGCGCCATACTGTGCCTCAACAAACATCAATCGTGATGTTTATTTTTGAGGGCATTCGCTATGAACATCACCTTGAAAGACGCGTACTTCAGCTGGTCTGAGCAAGAGTCCTTTGGCTAGGCGTTCGCTAAAAGCGATTTGGTCTAACATAGCCTCCAGAAACAAAAAAATGATATCTCTGGAGACAAAAAAATGATGAATGCAATCCGAAGAGTGGGCGCCACGGTTGCCCTATGTTGTTTGGCGGGAGTAGGAGCGGTTGCTCAGGCGCAGGCTGTCGCGGCGCCCTGGCCCAATAAACCCCTGCGTATTGTGGTTGGATTCCCGGCGGGCTCGGTGACTGATACTGTGGCGCGCGTGATGGCCGAGCAATTGGCAAAATCGTTAGGACAGCCGGTCGTTGTTGAGAACAAACCGGGCGCGAACGGCGCCATTGGCGTTGGCGAGGTTGCGCGTGCAGCGCCCGATGGCTATACCTTGCTTGTGACAAATTCAAGCAGCATCACCATCAATCCGCAGCTTTATAAACAGATCACCTATAAAGCGTCAGATTTTGCGCCGATCACCATGGTGATCGAGGCGCCTTTCATTTTGACGGTGAACCCAGAGTGGGCCCAAAAGAATGCTGTGAACAGCATTCAAGATCTGATCCGTTACGCTCAAGCGCAGCCTGATAAGCTGACCTACGGCTCGGGGGGGCAAGGGAATATGGCGCATCTCAGTTTTGTATCGCTCAGTAATCGGGCCAATATCAAAACCACGCATGTGCCATACAAAAGCGCCGCGCTAGCTGGCTTAGCGATGATCAGCGGCGAATTGAACGCCGGCTTTGATACCTTGAGTACGGTGCCTAATATTCAGGCAGGTAAGCTTAAGGCCTTAGCGGTGACGTCGTCCAAGCGGATTGCTCAGCTCCCTGGGTTGCCCACAATGGCTGAGGCAGGTTTTGCCGATTTTGAAGTGACATTTTGGATGGGTTTGTTGGCCCCTGCGGGGACATCGCAGCCGATCATTGCAAAAATCTATGAAGCAGCCAGGTTAGTGACAACGAACCCGAAAGCTGAGGCTGTTTTAAAAAGCAATGGCGAGCCTGTCATGCTAGATCCGAAGAGCTTTGCGAATCTGATTAACAAAGAGGTGCCGTTGTGGGGTGAGGTGATCCGTCGCGAGGCCCTGGTGCTTGATTGAGCGGCTACGCAGCCAATATGATCGGCGTTGGTGATGTTTCAACCGCTTGTAAAAACTTAAGCAACCAGCAAGACTTTTGTGATGGAGTCTCTACCCTTTCAAAAAGGTTTGTCGTTCAGCGGCAACTTTTTTGATCAGTTCAATCGGTCGAAGTAGACCATAGTAGGCTGGAATATTTAGTTTGGGAATCCAATCTTCAATCTCAAGCTGCAGTTGAAGAAAATCTTTCATGACGTGGTCAAACTCTTCTTGAGTTTGCGCCTGCGCAAAGCGCAGTTGTGTGGTGTGTAGCATATCGTAGGCATCGTTCACTTTAAGCTGCCCAAGTGTGGTTCGATAGTTTGGAGTCAAGCGGTATAACGGGTATACGATGGCCAGACTGCCCAGAATAAAGAACCAAATACGGTCGACAAAGCTGGCAGCCCAAAAAGGCAGGTGCTGAACGCTTGTTGGTGGACCATTCGACAAATATTGCTTGGCGAGCGGGGCAAGCGGGATCGTGCTGTCTTTGTATGACGGAAATTCATCGGGCTTGGCAAAGAATTGATCACGTGAATCGCCCAAGTGATCGATCGCCATCAAAAATAAAAGTTGCAGTGCGGGATGAAGATCTTTTTGAACGACTAAGGTTAGGCTCGTCGCAACCATATTGATGTCGGTAGCCGGTTCTGGAGGTTCAGTCATGAACGAACCTCTAGGAATCGACACAAGATCTAAATGCGGAAGGCGCTTTACATAGGCAGGAGCAAACGGGAAATTAGCAAGTTTAATGTTAGGGTCGGCTAAGAGCTTTTTGATGATTGGCGAATCAATGCCATCGACTGCAGCAAACGCATTGATCTCACCGGCTAAGAGGGCGTCGACTGACTTCAAATAAGGCCACTCAAGAAATTTGACTTTCATGGTCGAGTCTTTACGTCCGCTTGCCAGGATTTGGTGAACAATCGTGTTGGATCCAGAGTTTGGCTCTCCGATCGCCATGCCAGTTTTTGCAAAATAAACAATTGGTTCCTCCTCAGCCAAGGCGTCTGCGCGATAGAAAACCCATAAAGGTTCGTACTGAGAGCTGCCTAAAGACCAAACGTTATCGAGCTCGCGTTTTTTATGGAGCCCACCTAGAACCAAGGCACTTTGAATCGAGCGTTCGCGCTGCATGGCTGCAATGGGTTGTTTGCCACCCTCTGTGTACGTCACATTCAGTTTGACACCGTGCTCGGCAAAAAAAGATACTAATTTTTCGCCGTAAACCCCATCTGAAGTGCCTTCCCGACCCACCGCTATACCAAGGGTTTTGGGCGGAAAGGGTTGCCAAAAAACGATCAGGGTGATTATGCCAATCGTGATTGTCAAGAGGTAGATCCATTCGTAGCGCAGGACGTGATACCAAGCGTGCCCTTCATCACGCAATAATTTGGCGGTGCGTGTTGTGAGGGGTTTAGGCTTGGCTAGCGTTTCAACTATTGGTTTTTTCTTTGTTTTCATGAGCTGAGCTAGGTGTGGACACGTGCAATGTTGGGTATGCTAGCGCAAAAAACGAGGGTGGGCGAGGGTGGTCTGCTTGAGGTCTTTAGCGTGTACATTTATGGTTCCGTCTAACAAGAGCCGTACCCATGAAGAAAGCCTTGAGCGCACTCGCGTTATCTTGCGTAGCTTTTGCTGCACACGCGCAAACGTTTGATACCTGTGTCGCGGGTCTGAGGCAGACCGCGAGTGCGCAGGGCATCAGCGCTTCGACACTCGATTTAGCCTTCAAAGGGATCGAACCTGACGAAACGGTACTGAAGGCTTTTGATTTTCAGCCCGAGTTTCGCACGCCCATTTGGGATTATGTGGCGGGCTTGGTTGATGATGAACGCGTGGCCGATGGGCAGGCCAAGCTTAAAGAGTGGGCTAAGACACTTGCGCAGGCTGAACAGACATACGGTGTTGATCGCTACACGATTGTGGCGGTTTGGGGAGTCGAATCTAATTTTGGACGTATCCAGGGCACCCGTGAGCTGGTGCGTTCTTTAGTCACCTTGGTCTGTGCGAACAAGCGTCAGGCTTTTTTTAAGGGCGAGTTGTGGGCGACCTTAAAGATCGCTCAAAGCGGTGATATCCCCTTGCAAAACTTGGTCGGGTCGTGGGCGGGTGCCTTTGGTCAAACGCAGTTTATGCCCACGACCTATCAACGTATCGCTGTGGATTTTGATGGCGATGGCAAGCGCGATATTGTGCACTCTGTGCCAGACGCACTTGGGTCGACTGCAAACTATATGAAACTGGCGGGCTGGGTGAGTGGTGCAAACTGGGGGTACGAGGTGCAGTTGCCCAAGGGCTATGCTGGCCCAACGGGGCGCACCGCGCGCCAGCCTTTGGCTCAATTCACCAAGTTAGGGATCAAGCCCATCAAGGGTGACCAAGCGGTACCCCTTGAGACTACGCAGGCGGCATTGCTGTTGCCTGCAGGCCCATCTGGCCCAGCCTTTATGGTGTTTCGAAATTTTGATGCCATGTATAGCTATAACGCGGCTGAGTCTTATGCTTTGTCGATCGCCCATCTGGCCGATCGCCTGCGTGGGGCGGGGCGTTTCAGCACCCCTTGGCCAACTGACGATGCGGGCACGAGCCGCGCCGAGCGTCGCGAAGTACAACAACGCTTGGCTGACCGCGGCTATGACATCGGCGAGATCGACGGCATGATTGGTACAAAAAGTCGTCTGGCGATTAGTGAGTTTCAAACATCAATAGGTGTTAAGCCTGATGGGCGCGCCGGGCAGCGAGT
>JBIIWK010000043.1:0-14884 GCA_044338955.1 Burkholderiaceae bacterium | reverse complement strand
CTGAGACGTCTGTATCCTTTGAGGCGAAACTCAAACTGATGGCATCAATTTTTAAACGAGTAGTCATGACGTGTGTCCAGAATGAGATTTTTTTAAAGCTGATTGCGTGCGTGTTAACAGAATCACGGGCAGGACACTGACTAAAATAATTAACAAAGCAGCGATGGCACCTTCTTCGTAGGTGCCGCGCGCGGCTTCGCCATAGAGCCAAGTCGCGAGCGTTTCAATATTTAGCGGCCGCAATAACAAGGTGATCGGGAGTTCTTTCATGGCCTCGACAAAGACGATGAGTGCTGAGGTGTACAGAGCAGGGCGTAATAACGGTAGGTCTACACGCAGCAAGACCCCGAAGGGGGATTGACCCAGCGAACGTGCCAACTGGTCAAGCGCAATGGGAATCCGTGCGAAGCCGGCTTCGATTGAACCCGAGGCAACAGCTAAGAGGCGCAAGGTACAGGCCAGCACCAATCCAGTCACAGTGCCAAGCAGCCACAAACCAGGTGAACCGAATGACAGCCATTGGCGGACTTGATTGATCACGTTGTCTGCGAGAGCAAAGGGCACCAGCAAGCCAATGGCGAGCACTGTACCCGGTAGTGCGTAGCCCACGGTTGCCGTCCGCGCAAGCCGTTGGCCAAGGGTGGCACGGCGGCGCGTACTCCATGTGCGTGCGGCCCAGGCCAGCACAAGGCCGCTCAAGACCGTACAGGCCGTCACCGCAAGCGCGATAAGAACGGTGTTGAATGTGGCCTGCTTCAGCATGTTAGAAATCGTGCCGGTTTGACTCAGACGCATAAAGGTCTGCCAGCTTAAATGCATCACAGGCACAACAAAGCCCGCTAAAACGGGCAGTAAACAGAATAAACAGGCGAGTAGCCCCTGCCCAAGCCGCAGGGGCCGAGGCTGCATCGGGCGCGATTGATCGGTATTGATAAAGCGTTGCCCGCGTCGCGCATGACGTTCAATCGCAATTAAACTGATGACCAGTATCAACATGATCAAGGCAATGTGTGCAGCACCTGCCAAATCTGAACGCGTGAGCCACGTGGTGTAAATCGTCACGGTAAGTGTTTGCAGCCCTAAAAACTCTGAAGCGCCAACATCGTTGAGCGTCTCGAGCAGTGCCAAGGTTGTACCGACCACAATTGCGGGCCGCGCCATGGGTAAAGCCACGCGAAAAAACAGGCTAAAGGGCCCGTGTCCGAGCCCGCGTGCCGCTTCGATTAAGTTAGCCGGTTGGGTCAAAAACATATGGCGTGCGCTGAGGTACACGTAGGGGTACAACACGCTGCCTAAAATGAGAATTGCCCCAAACATCGAGCGAATATCTGGCAGCCTAAACTCGCGAGGGGAACTATAGCCAAGCGCTGTTCGGACGATGCTTTGCAATGGGCCGATTGGGTGCAGCAGGTCAAGATAAGAGTAGGCGACAACGTAGGTGGGGACGGCCAGAGGTAACAGAAGCGCCCAAACTAAGATCTTGCGACCGGGAAACTGGAAGGCGGTCACCAACCACGCTGCACCGGTGCCTAGCATGGCTACAACGACGCCGACACCCAGCAACAAGAGCAGCGTCGTGAGCGCTGCGTCGGGTATGACATAGCGCGATAGGTGCGCCCATTGCGTCTGACTCGAACTGAGGGCAGAGACGATTAAAGAAGCGATGGGCGCAAGCACACAGGCTGCAACGAAGCAGGCTAGTACTGTTGGCCATAAGCCCGTTGCCAGCCAGCGGTTGCGCGTTAATGTCAGAGGCATCGCGGCACCGGGTTACCGGTCAAACCCCAACCGATCGACGAGCAAGCTTGCTGCTTTGCGGTGCTTTGCGATTTCGGTGAGGGGGGTGAGATCGGGCTTGAGTAAGCCAAAACTTGCAACAGTTGGGTCGAGTGCAACCCCTTGACGCACTGGGTACTCAAAATTGACACGTGCATAAAGATTTTGTGCGGGCTCAGAAATGAGATACTCTAAAAACGCAATTGCGCCCGCTTTGTTGGGCGCATGTTTGGCAACCCCTGCGGCTGAGATATTGACAAAGGTGCCACCGGTTTGTGCGAAGGTTGGACGAATGACTTTAATGGCGTCGCCCCATTTACGGGCTTCGCTACCCGCTGCGGCCGTTTTCATTTGGCCTGCGTAATAGGCATTTGCTAAACCAAGATCGCAGATGCCACCCAAAATATCTCGAGCGACATCCCGATCACCCCCCGCAGCCTTACGCGCGAGGTTCGCTTTGACGCCGCGCAACCATTGTTCGGTTTCAGCAAGGCCTCGGTGGGCAATCATTGAGGCAATCAGGGCATTGTTGTAAGGATGTTGCCCCGAACGAATGCAGACTTTGCCCTTATAAGCAGGGTTGGCTAAATCCTCGTACTGAAACGACTCAAGCTTAAGACCCTTGTCGGCATAGAGCACGCGATCACGCAGCGAAAAGGCAAACCAGGTGCTGTCATTGCTGCGCAGCGGGGCGGGGATGGTTGCGCTTAATTCAGCGGAGTTGATTGCTTGAAAAAGGTTTGCTTCAGACAGATCAAGCAGATTGCCGATGTCAACGACCATTAAGACGTCAGCGGGTGAATTCGAGGCTTCAGCTTTAACGCGTTCGAGCATCCCGTCTTTTAAAAAAACCGTGGCGACTTTAATGCCTGTTTGGGTGGTGAAGGCCTCGAGAAGCGGTTGCATGAGACCAGGCTCGCGCGTGGTGTACAGGTTAATGGATTGCGTTTGGGCTTGCGCACCCGCGCAGAGCGCAAGCGCGAGTGCGGCGAAGCCAGCTGTACGAAATGCGCCAACTGACGTCAACGCTGTCAATGTAGAAAACCATCGGGTTGCCGTGGCCGCACTGTTGCGAGACGCATCCCTAGAGGTCAGACGGTTAAAACCTAGATAAAAACGTTGCAACACGGCAAACCTTTGACTGAGTGTGATGGATAAGGTGGTTTTAGTTAAAAAGGGTGGTTTTAGCCCTAAATGCAAATGCGAATGATTCGCAACAAGGTTAAATCGTAACACTTTTTTCTTTCTGTTGCTTTTGGGTGTTCAGCCTGTCGAGTCCCGACGACCAAATGTTTAAGTAAGGGTTCGGTCTGCCAAGGCCCGATAGCCGCTTGGCTAAAGATCCCTTTTTTGAGCTATTTCGGGTAATGTTGCTACTTCGCAAAATAGCGACGAGGCTTCGGTACATCCGACTACTCTTCAAAACACTACGCCTGGAGGCTTTTATGTTGTTTCCCACCACAATCGTTGGCAGTTATCCACAGCCCGACTGGCTAATTGATCGCGAGAAACTGGCCGGGCGGTTTCCGCCGCGCGTGCGTGCAAAAGAGCTCTGGCGTGTGGCTGAGCCGTATCTTCAGCAGGCCATGGACGACGCCACCTTGATCGCGATCAGAGGCCAAGAGCAGGCTGGCCTAGACATCATCACTGACGGTGAGATCCGTCGTGAAAGCTATTCCAATCGTATCGCCACAGCGCTTGAGGGCATCGATATCGACAATCCAGGGACGGCACTTGATCGTTCAGGACACCCTAATCCAGTACCCAGAATTGTCGGAAAAATCAAACGTGCGCGTGCCATCGAAGTTGAAGATTTGCTGTTTTTAAAGGCGCACACCACTCGCAAAGTCAAAATTACAGTGCCGGGCGCTTTTACAATGTTGCAGCAGGCGCAAAATGATTTCTATGCCTCTGAAGAAGAAGCAGCCATGGACTACGCAGCGGCCTTGAATGAAGAGATTAAAGATTTGTTTGCTCATGGTGCAGATATCGTGCAGATCGATGAGCCTTACATGCAAGCGCGTCCTGAAAAAGCTCGCCAGTACGGCATCAAGGCGTTGAATCGCGCTCTAGAAGGTGTAACAGGTCAAACCGCCGTACATATCTGTTTTGGTTACGCGGCGGTGATTCACGCGCGGCCCTCTGGTTATGATTTTTTACCTGAGCTCGCACAATGCTCTTGCAACCAGATTTCAATCGAAACGGCCCAGTCGAATCTGGATTGTCGAGTGCTTGAGTCTTTAGGCAATAAGCAGATCATGGTGGGCTGTTTGGACCTGAGTGATATGAAGATCGAAACGCCCGAAGTGGTGGCGGCTCGTATTCGCAAAGCCCTGAAATACATCAAGCCCGAGCAAGTCATCTTGGCACCCGATTGCGGCATGAAATATTTACCCCGAGAGGTTGCTGACGGCAAGTTGCAAGCGATGGTTCAAGCGGCTCAGTTGTTGCGTGATGAATATGCCAGCCATTGATTACGGCGAACGGCTGCGTCTCGGCGTCATGGTGCCTTCAGGTAATGTGATCGCCGAGCCTCAGATTCATGCGATGCTGCCGGCGGGCGTCGTGGCCTACATCACCAGGCTTGAGTTGCGGGGTAGCTCCGAGGCTGAACTCATTGAAATGAGTCGCCATGTTGAATCAGGTGCCAAACTCTTGGCCGATGCGCAGGTGGGCGCGGTGGTGTTTCATTGCACCGCAGTCAGTACTTTCAGTGCACAGATGGGACAAGAGATTCAACAACGGATTGAACAAGCCAGCGGTTTGCCTGCGTTTTCAACCTCAGAAGCAATTGTTGCAGCCTTGAAAGGGTTACGAGCAAAAAAAATTATTTTGTTGACTCCTTACATTGAAGAGGTCAATGTGCGCGAGTGTGCCTTCTTGGCACATCACGGCTTTGAGGTCATCGCACAAATGGGCTTAGGAATCGATACCAATGCCGAGATGGGAAAATTGCCCGAGCAGGTGTGGGTCGACCAAGCGCTCAAACTTCAAGATCCGCAGGCCGATGCGTATTTCATCAGTTGTACCGCAGTGAGATCGGCCGAGGCCATCGAACGGATCGAAGCTTTAGTTGATCGACCAGTGATTACCAGTAATCAAGCGATGGTGTGGTTTGGTCTGCGTAAATATGGGATCAACGACCATGCGCCAGGCTATGGTCGTTTGTTTGATTTGCAGAACGTTTAGTCGAAGGCGGATTTTTGGCGTGACTTGGTAGCGGCCGGTGCCTTCGCCCTACTGGTTTTTAATCCCGGCTGCTCGAATCAAGACACCCCATTTTTCTAACTCGGCAGAGAGATGCTTGGCGAGTTCAGAAGGCGCACCGCCCATGGGAGTTGCACCAATGTCTGCAAGCTTCTGTTTAAACGCTGAGTCGCTCAAAATTTGATTGACCTCAGTATTCATTTTGTCAATGATGGGTTTTGGGGTGCCTGCAGGCGCCAACAACGCAAACCACGTTGACGACATTAACTTCGGAAACCCTAACTCAGCGGTTGTGGGCACATCTGGCAGGGCAGGTGAACGCGTCGGTGACATGATCGCGAGTGCACGGACCTTATTGGCTTTGACCTGTCCGGCAATGCCGGGCACCAACTGAAACATAGTTTGAATTTCGTTGGCGATTAAGTTGGTGGTTGCGGTACCTGGGGCGTTGTACGGCACATGAACCATTTTGGTTTCCGTCTCACGCATAAACAATTCACCTGCCAGATGCATTGAACTACCGATGCCGGTTGAACCAAAGTTCAATTTCCCGGGATTGGTTTTGGCGTAAGCGATGAATTCCTGAATGCTCTTGACCGGCTGGTCGTTATTGACGACCAAAATATTAGGCACGTCGCAGATTAAGGCGATTGGGTCAAAATCTTTTTGTGGATCGTAGTTGATGCTGGCGTACAAGCTTTTGTTGACTGCGAGTGTGCCTGCCCAGGAAAACAAAAACCGGTAACCGTCAGGTGCATATTTAGCAGCTGCGGTTGCCCCGATGTTGCCATTGGCACCGGGTTTATTTTCAATGATCACACTGGTTTTAAGACGAAGGGCCAGTTGCTCGCTGAGCATGCGCGCAATCGTATCGCCTGTACCACCGCCGCCTGGCGCAGGCACGGTAATTTGAATGGCTTTATCGGTGTTCGGCCAAGTGCTCGCCAACACAGAGAATGACAGACTAGAAAGTAGCGCAGTGCTCGAGATAAGAAGTTTGGTGCTTAAGCGCATCATTGGCCTCATGTTGAAAATATTGCACGCAAAATGAACGAATCGTGGTGCTCGTGTCGTGGCGCCTCAAGGAAAGACGGGCTCGCCAAGATTTAACATCAGTCGGTTCGCCCAGGCAAAAATTGCGACTGAGTGCATTAAATCTAAAATTTCAAGCTCGGTTAAGCCAACGTCTTTCAGCGCCTGTATATCGGCCGGCGATACTGTATCTGGAGCGCTGGTCAGCGCGATCGAAAACTGAACGATTGCGCGTTCACGCTCAGAGGTACCCGCCGTATGCGGATCGTTTAATACCTCAATAATCGCGTCTGTGCGTTTGGCCAATTGTTCAAAGCGCTGCGCATGTACCGACGCGCAGTACACACACCCATTAATACGCGACACCACCGTAGCGCCGAGTTCGCGCTCAGCGCGCGGCATTCCGCCTGGCGCATACATGATGGCGTTGAAGGCCACTGAGCGCTGCTTAAGTACTTCGGGTTGGTGCACTAAAAAAAGATAATAGTCAGACACCTTGGCTTTGGGGTGGCTTTCTTCTAGCACGGCGATTTGTTCGGGCGTTGCCGAGTCAAGGGTCACCACGTCAAGCCAAGCCTTCCAGCCAAGAGTCGCGTTCGTGAAGCCTTTGATTTCGATGAGGTCGCTCATGCTTGTTGCTCCAGGAGCTTCATTGCTTTGAGCCCAGCGACGACTCGGACCTGATAAGACACGAAGGCGATGAGTTGTGCCAGAGTCACCACTTCGGGAGTTGAGAGGCCCGCTCTCGGCAGGGCTTGTAAGGCAGCTTTGTCGGCTTTGACCGGATCCGTAATCAAGGTGTGAGTAAACGTCAAGATTGAACGCAAACGAGCGTCGGTGATCTGCTCGAGGGCACCGTTTGAAATGTGATCGATCAGACTTTTTTCAACGTTCAAATCTACGAGGCGTTGGCGGTATTCAGAAGCACATAATGCAGAGGGCGTAAGCGTGCAGGCGAGCAATGCCACAAGTAGACGTTCGGCGAGAGTCAAGCCAGGTAACGCAGGGTCAAACAAGCCGTCTTCACTTTTTTGTGTCGCGGCAACAACTTTGTCGCGTTGATGACGTACCGAGTAAGTGTTGAGTGTCGGGCTGAGTCCGACTAAGCGATCAATCGTGTCGGTCGGTTGAGTATTTGTCATGAAAATCTGGCATCCATGTAAAAGTAAATCGAGTCTAAAGCAAAAAAGTCAGTGTCTATTTTGAAGTGAATTGAGTCTAAAGCAAAAAAGTCAGTGTCTATTTTCGAAGTAAATCGAGTCGAAAGCAAAAAGTCAGAGTCTACGAAGCGGTCTTTGTTGCAGGCGTCCATTCATCGCCCAGTAACTCGGGGTCGTTGTAAAGCTCCATGCGATGATAATGCTCAGCAATGTCTTCACGGTAAAACAAACTTGCAATGCCGGCTGCTAAGCGTTTGGCGCCTTCACTGATTGCGGGGATGTCACCTGACACGGTGCCGTGCGAGAGCGCGGCAGGATAACAAAAACAATGAATACTTGAGAGCCCAGGGCATGCGCCAGATGTCACTTCTTTGAATTCAAAAGCGGGCCCAAGATCGGGTGAGTCGAGCATCTCTTGGCTGGCAGGCTCGGTGAGTTCAAGTTTGCGATGTTTCCAGGCCAGTACGTGTGGCGCGATATTCGCGTATTCGGTGCGCGTCCACCAGTCGATTTTGAACCCCGTCGAGAAGATCAGAAAATCAAGTTCAAACGGACCTCTTGGGGTGTTGACTGTTAATGCATTTTGCCCAACGTCGATCGAATCGATCGGACAGCTCAAATTAAAACGGGCATTTTTGTGCTGCGAGACCCGTAGGGTGCTACCGCGTGGCGCAGGCACTTGTTCGACTCCTAAATAATGGCGGATGCGCCATTTCCAGTCGTCGGGTAAATTGACGAAGCCAATATTCATGCCGGCATGACCCGCGCCTTTACCTTTGTTGACTCGGGGTAGATCAGGGCGACGAATCAATAGATCCACGCTGGCTGCACCGGCCTCAAGTGCAGTGGCCGCGCTGTCCATGGCAGAGGCGCCGGCACCGATGACGCCAACGCGTTTACCTGCAAGGGTGCCATAGTCAAGTGTGTCAGACGAATGTGCCCAAAGCGCACGCGGCAGGGTGGCTGCAATCTCTGGCAGGTAAGCCCCACCCAGGCCGTCGCGTCCGGTGGCAAGCACCACACGGCGGGCATAGATGTTTTGCTGTCCTGTTGGTGTTGTCATGGTTAACTGCACCAGACCATCGGCACGTGGCGTGATCGCGGTGATGTGGTGTTCGTTGCGAACGTCGAGTTTCAACGCTTGACGATACCAGCGCAGATAATCCATCCATTGCGTGCGCGGGATTTTATCTAGGGCTGTCCAGGCATCCAAGCCAAATTGAGCTTCGAACCAAGCGCGAAAGGTGAGGGCGGGTAAACCCAGTGCGGGCCCCGTCAGTTGCTTGGGTGAGCGAAGGGTCTGCATCCGTGCGGTGGTGACCCAAGGGCCTTCAAAGCCTGCAGGCGCCCGATCAAACATGACGGCTTGGATACCCGTCAATGTTAGCGAAGCAGCAGCGGCCATGCCGGCCATTCCTGCACCGATGATCGCGACTTCAAGTACGGGTTGACCCTCGTGTTCTTGGGTGACCACCCAGCGTTTGGCCGGTAGCTCAAGCCACGCTAAATCTTGCTCGAGGCGAGCCTGCAAGCTAGCTAAACCAGAAGCATTGAGAGAAGTGCCCGTCATAGGAGTCTTGTGTGTGTGTCAAAGAGTGAATGAGGTGTCGTCAGCGTCAGGCGAGAGCCTGGCTAGTGACTAAGGATAATAGTCTAAGCTTAGTTGCACTCTGATTATCCCTTGGCCACGGCCTCAGAGGTCATCAGTGCAGGAAAAAAACTGTATCGCTTCAGAGTTCAATCTTCAGTTGTCGTAATCCGAGTCGCGCGACTTAGCTGCTTGCTCTTGGAAACTGCATGACTAAAATCTCGGCGCCCGAGATGTCTGTGGTCAAGGTGGCTGCAGGGTCGGTAGGTGCGATAAAAATTGCTGTACCGGCTTCATGCGTTTGGCCATCAAACTTAGCAGCGCCTGCAGCAATATAAACAAATTGCCCGCGTCCAGAGGTTGGCTCAGGCCCGACAATGTTTTGGTGCGCCGGTGCCTGGTATATCGTGGCAAACAAACCATCGTTTTGCAGAGCAATGGCCTGATGCTCGACGGTGCTTGTCAAAGCGGTGCGTTTGGCGTCGTTTAAACAGCCCATGGGCGCGCCCATTACATGGCGTCGTGGCAGGTCTTTCATGTCACCACGCTGTTCTGGCAAATATCCTGCGCCCGCGTCTTTGCCTAATCTAAACACCATGTAATGTAAGCCTTGCTCGCCCGCAGTGATGGGCCCATAGCCTGTGTGCTTGGCGGCAAAGTGAACGGTGTAGGGGGCGACCTGATGTTTACCTAACAGACCGTCACCAGCCACCATGATCTGAAACTGATCGACGATATGAAAGTGTGATTGCAGAACACCATGCGGCTGCTGCTCGATCAGTTTGCAGTTTGGTGCGTCGGATTCAGCGTCGCCTGTTTCAGGAATTAAGTCGCTTCTGAAAATATGTCCGCCGCTTACACCGGGTGCCGAACGAATTGGACGCTCGCGGCGATTGTTGCGGGCTTCAGTGACAGTGCCGATGAGGGGCATATTGCAGATCTCCGTTGTGGCCCAGGAACGCAAGGACTCTGGGCTTTTTTGATTGGTTGTGCGGCAAACCTAGTTTCTTTGGGGCGGAGGATTGCGAGGCGTTTACTCTGGCTTTAATCCCACGTCGTCAAAGGCCTGCTTCCAATCTTTGAGCTGACTTGCCACGAAGGTATTCAGCTCTGCAGGCGTTGAGCCTGCAAGGTCAAACCCTTGTCGTTCAATGCGTGCGCGTGAGGCGGGATCAGCGATTGCAGCGCGGACTGCCTCGCTCATCCGATTGGCGATGTCTGGCGGTAGCTTGGCGGGGCCAAAGAGTGCGGCCCAACTTTCGGCGCCCAAAGCTGGCAGCCCCGCTTCAGCAAAGGTAGGTGTATCGGGCAAAAGCGAAAGTCGTTTATCGAGCATCACCGCGATTGGGGTGAGCTTGCCGTCGTTAATGTGTTGCAGGGTACTGATCGTCGAGACTAGGTTGAACTGCACATGTCCACCTAGCAAATCACTGACGTTTGGGGCTTCTCCCTTGTAAGGGATCAAGTTCATTTGCAGACCGTTTTGTTTAGTCATACGGCTAAACATCAATTGCGTCACACCGCTGTGGCTGCCGAAGTTGAGCTTGCCAGGATTAGCTTTGGCGTAGGCGACCAACTCAGGATATGTTTTAAAGGGCTGCTTCGGGTTTGCGACCATCACGAAGATATAGCGGCCAATCAACGCCACTGGCGTAAAACTTGTGAGCGGATCGTAAGGCGGGTTCTTTTTGAGTAACGGCACCTGCATCATGGGCGTATTCGAGGCCATGAAAAACGTGTGACCGTCGGGTTCAGAGCGCATTACAAATTCAGCTGCAATCTGCCCGTCGGCGCCAGGCTTGTTTTCGACGATAACCGTTTGTCCAAGCGAGGTTGTAAGATGCTGAGCCAAAATTCTGGCCACTACGTCGGTCGCGCCGCCCGGCGAAAACTGCAGCACAATTCGAATGTTTTTTGATGGCCAGGTCTGTGCACTGACCCCAACACAGGCGATGCTAAGGGCGATTGTTGCAAAGAGCCGAGAAATAAATAATCGTTGCATAAAAAACCTTTCGCGATCAAATGTGAATATCGAAAACAATGTCGCGCTGTGCTGCGCACGTTGCGACATTGTGTGTGTTGCCCTTAGTTATTCGGGCTTCATTCCAGAATCAGCAAACGCTTTTGCCCAGCCCTTTAACTGTACCTGCATAAAGTCGGCTAACTCTGCCGGTGTCGAGCCACCTAAATCGAAGCCTAGGCGCGCAATTTTTTCACGCGCTTCAGGATTCGCGATCGCTGCGTTGATCGCTTCGTTCATGCGCGTTGTGATGGCAGGTGGCATATTGGCTGGGCCAAATAAGGCAGCCCATGTGTCTGCGCCGAGCGGGGGTAAGCCCGCCTCAGCAGCGGTAGGGATCTCGGGCATCATCGGTGAGCGCTTGGGCAATAAAATTGCCAACGCTTTGAGTTTGCCGTCTTTGACATGGGCTTGCGAGCTGGCGGGTGTTGCAAACGTGAATTGCACATGGCCACCCAAAATGTCATTGATGGTCGGGCCTTCTCCCTTGTAAGGGATCAGGTTGATATCCATCTTTGCATCGTCTTTGAGCTTGGTGTGCATGAGCTGCGTCACGCCGCTGTAACTGCCGTAATTGAGTTTGCCCGGGTTATTACGACCGTAGGCTATCAACTCTGCTGCGGTGTTGACTGGAATCGATGGGCTCGAGACCAACACGTAGATATAGCGACCAACGAGTGAGACTGGCGTGAAGCTTTTGATTGGATCGTATGGCGGATTCTTTTTAAGCAAAGGCACCTGCATCATTGGCGTATTCGAGGCCAAAAAATAGGTGTGCCCATCGGGTTCAGAGCGCAAGACGAATTCGGCTGCAATCGCGCCATCAGCTCCCGGCTTGTTTTCGACCACGACAGGTTGCCCAAGCGCCGAGGTCATGGTTTGAGCCAAAATGCGCGCCACAACGTCAGTTGAGCCACCAGGTGGAAATTGCAACACAAGTCTCACGGGTTTAGTAGGCCACGTTTGAGCGGTGGCTAGCGTTGTTGCAGTTAAGCCTGTGATGGCACAGGCCAGCAGGGTGAGTTGTCGAAAGAAATTCAAGGGCATTGGTTACCTTCTGTGGGTATTGATCTAAAAAGGGCTCGCAGCTTTGTGCTTTGTAGCGTTCAGCCGTGATGTTAATACGCCTGACACACACTCGGTCATTTACACTAAAATAAATCGCATGTTTTTTATTAGGGAAAACCCATGCTGCTCTATGACATGACGAGTGCCATGAATCCTCGCCGCGTGCGAATTTTTTTAGCCGAGAAAGGGCTCACCATTTCGACTCGGCAAGTCGATGGCTTAAATCGTGAGAACCTGCAACCAGAGTTTTTATCAAAAAACTCACTAGGCAAAACGCCGGTGCTTGAACTGGATGACGGTACGTTATTGACCGAATCCATTGCGATCTGCCGTTACCTCGAGGCCTTGCATCCTGAAAAACCGCTTTTTGGTCGCACCGTCCTTGAACAAGCGCAGATCGAGATGTGGACGCGTCGTATTGAGTTTGAAATTGTGATGCCGATCATCACGAACTTTCGCCACACGGGTCAGTACTGGATCGGTCGGGTGCCGCAAGAACCGGCCTGCGGCGAGTTTTATCATGCACGCGCGCTTGAGGCCTTTGAATGGCTAGATCGCGAGCTAGTTGGTAAAGAATTTATCGCGGGGGATCACTACACGATCGCTGACATCGTCGCGCAGTGCGGCTTTGTGGTGGGTAAAGCGACTGGCACAAGGATTCCGCCAGAGCTCAAAGAGCTGACGCGTTGGTATAACGCGATGGTGGCGCGTCCCACGGCGCGGGCCTGAGATGAAAAATACCTTGTGATCGGCAAATTGTCAGGCTCGAACTTTTCGAGCGCTCGTGCCCTCACTTTTTACTTACTGGATAACCAATGACTATCGAACCGCAAAACAACGCTGCAGTGAAAAATCAGTCGCATCCCATCTCGCGTTTTGCGATCCCGGCACTGACAGATCTGCCCCCAGACATCCGAGAAAAAATTCTTGCGGTCCAAGAGAAATCTGGTTTTGTACCGAATGTCTTTTTAGTGCTCTCGCGCAGGCCCGATGAATTTCGCGCTTTTTTTGCTTATCACGACGCATTGATGGTGAAAGATACGGGCAGCCTGACGAAAGCTGATCGCGAGATGATTGTCACAACCACCAGTGCCAAAAATAACTGTTTGTATTGTGTGGTGGCGCACGGTGCAATCTTACGTATTTACGCAAAAAATCCGCTGGTGGCTGATCAGGTGGCCGTCAATCACCACAAGGCTGACATCACGCCTAGACAAAAAGCGATGCTCGATTTTGCTGTGAAGGTATGCCTTGACTCACAGTCGGTTGGTGATCAGGATTATGCCGACTTACGAGCGCACGGTTTTGATGACGAGGATATTTGGGACATCACCGCCATCACCGGTTTTTTTGGGATGTCTAACCGTATGGCCAATGCGACCTCTATGCGCCCGAACGATGAGTTCTTCATGCTCGGGCGTTTGCCGAAAAAATAAGGCGCACCAGTCTGTGGTTTACCTCGATGTTATCGAGCTCAAGAGGCGCCAAGAACGCTCTAGACGTGCTTGGCAAGCTTGAGGCGCCCTAATCAAGCCAGAGACGCCCTGGGCAAGCCAGAGCGATCTTGTTGGCTTAGAGACATTTATTTATCGGATTTGCGCGTAAAACCTCGCCGTTCATGAATGGGAGGATGTCAATCACTCGTCAATTTTTGCACCCGAGTCTTTGATGGCCTTGGCAAACTTAACGACCTCAGCACGAAGGTGAGTATCAAACTCTGAGGGGCTCATCAGCTTGGTGCTGAACCCCATTTCTTTGAATTTGTCTTGCACATCTGGCAGTGCCAGCGCGCGGTTCACGTCTGCGTTGAGCTTGTTGACAATTGCAGGCGGCGTCGCGCTTGGGGCGTACAAGCCAAACCACGACACCACATCAAAACCGGGTAATCCAGACTCAGATACAGTGGGAACGTTAGGTGCCGCTGCAACACGCTCGCCGCTTGAAATCGCCAGTACTTTGATGCGTCCACCGTTTGCGTGCTTGATCGAGGTTGGGATCGGGTCGAACAGCATTGGGATCTGACCTCCTAACAAGTCGGTTAAGGCCGGCGAACCTCCTTTGTAAGGAATATGTCGCATTTGTACACCGGCCATCGTTTTGAAAATTTCGCCAGCTAAATGCGCGCCACCTCCAGGCCCGCTCGAGCCATAGTCAAGTCCGTTGGGTTGGGTCTTGATGTATGCAATAAGTTCTTTGACCGAGTTGACTGGTACCGTTGAGCTCACAATCAGCAAAAAGGGTGCAATCGCAATATGGGCCACCGGTACAAAGTCTTTCAACGTGTCGTAGGGCAGTTTTTTATATAGACTTAGATTGATCGAGTGCTGGGTGCCCTGTAGTAATAAGGTGTAGCCGTCAGGCGCCGATTTTGCGACAAGTTCTGAACCGACGGTGCCACTGGCGCCTGTTTTGTTTTCAATGATGGCTTGCTGTCCCCAGTTTTCAGTCAGTTTTTGACCCAAAATACGCGCGACAACGTCGGTGCCCCCACCCGGCGGGAAGGGCACAACGATACGAACCGATTTGGTTGGATAGGCCTGGGCGAGTGCCAGGCAGGGGGCAAGTAGTAAGGCTGCAAGTAAGCGTTTCAATATAGTCTCCTGGCTCGATTTTTCACGAGCTTCTGTTCGAAGCTCTACAATAAGGCTTTTGCCACAAAATTGGAACCTTTCTTATGTCTGGCCCTCTCTCCCACATTAAAGTTCTTGACCTGTCGCGTGTACTGGCTGCACCGTGGGCCGCACAAAACTTAGCTGATTTGGGCGCAGACGTGATCAAGGTTGAGCGCCCCATCAAGGGCGATGACTCGCGAGCTTTCGCGCCTCCTTTTTTGAAGGATCAAGACGGTAACGCCACCCGTGAGTCGGCCTACTTTTGTGCCGCTAATCGTGGCAAAAAATCGATCACGATTGATTTGTCGAAGCCAGAAGGGCAGCAGTTAGTGCGTGAGTTGGCTAAAAATGTAGACGTGATTTTTGAGAACTATAAGGTCGGTGATTTGGACCGCTATGGCTTGGGTTATGAGGACATCAA
>JBIIWK010000257.1:0-4512 GCA_044338955.1 Burkholderiaceae bacterium | reverse complement strand
CCCTTGATGTGGGGGTCTTCGGTAATAGAGAGGTGCGTCGGGAAAATCTCTTTTCCAAGCGAGTCAACCAAAAAGCTCACCTTGCGATAGAGCGAGCCGCCGCTGATCGCCTGCGTCAACGCGCCGATCAGGCCGAGCGCCAAGGGGGCCTCGAACAGCACCGGAAAATGTCCGGTTGGGATCCGCCGCGCACTCAATCGCGACAAAGCACGCTCGGCCGCATAGCGCCCGACAGCAGCCGGATCTGCCAACCGATTGGCACGGCGATCGCTGGTGTACCAGTAATCGCGCTGCATCGATTGCCCGCGGCCCGCAATCGGCGCCACCGACAGGCCATGGCGTGAGTAGGCATAGCCATCTAGAAAACCGCGAGTGTTACCCAGTACAAAATGGCCTTCGTGCGTATCAACGCCCGCGCCTTCGGTATTCGTAATGCGTTTGTCGGCATCTAATGCCGCGCGCTCGGCAGCGATGGCAAGCTCTGTGGCCTGCGCCACACTGACCGCCCAAGGGTGATGCAACTGCAAGGTATGTTTGACGTCTTTAGCCAACAAGTCAGCCTCGGGCAAACCGGCAGACGGGTCTTCTGCGGTGTAGCGTGCAATATGCCAGGCAGCCTCCACCGTCTGGCGCATGGCGGCCGGTGAAAAATCAGAGGTCGAAGCCGAACCACGTCGCTGCCCGGCAAACACCGTAATGTCCATCGAGCGGTCGCGCGTTTGTTCGACGGTCTCAACCTGACCTTTACGCACCGAGACTGCCAGCCCTTGGGCCTCAGAGACCTCGGCCGCGGCATCGCTTGCGCCCAGACTTTTGGCGTGTTTAAGCGCTTGCGTCACTAAATCTTCGAAAATCGGGCGATTTTCGGCAACGGGAAGAAAAGAAATTGAGGTAGCCATTAGGGGTCCATTCACGTGAGGCTTTATGATAGCTCCATGATGACTGATTTACCTGAAACCCCCGACGACGCGCCCGACTCAATTTATGACGGCCCCAGCAAATCCCACGTCAAGCGCGAAATGCTCGCCTTGGTCGACCTTGGCAAAGAGCTCGTCGAGCTCTCGCCCGAGCGACTCAAGCAATTGCCACTCTCTGAGCGGCTCTATGAGGCGATCCGCTTAGCGCAACGCACCACAGCCCGCGAAGGCCTGAGGCGGCAAGTGCACTTTGTTGGCAAACTCATGCGCGACGCACCCGCCGACCAGATTCGGGCCCAGCTCGACACCTGGAAAAACGGCTCGCGCGAACAAACACAGGCCATGCACCGGCTCGAGGCCTTGCGTGACCGCCTAATCAAAGACGATGCGGCGTTTACCGTACTGCTACAAAAATATCCCCATGCGGATATTCAACATTTGCGCACCTTAATCCGCGAAGGACGCAAAGAGGCTGCTGCAAATGAAAATCTGCGCCCGGGGCAAGATCCCTTGCGCAAACATTACCGCGCACTGTTTCAGGCGCTTAAAACACTACAGGATCCTGACGCCGCACCATGAACGACAACAAACTGCTTGAGTGCATTGAGCACGAGACTGGCCCCGCGCCCACCCACAGTGTGATTTGGCTGCATGGTCTAGGCGCCGATGGCAACGACTTTGCGCCAATTGTGCCCGAACTGCGCCTGCCTGCCACCAAAGCGGTGCGCTTTGTGTTTCCGCACGCTACGGTTCAGCCCGTCACCATCAATGGCGGCATGGCGATGCGGTCGTGGTACGACATTTTGACTCCTCAGCTTGTCAAACGTGAAGATGGCGCAGGCATTCGTTTGTCTGAACAAGCGATTCTTGCGCTGATTGCTCGCGAAAATGCGCGCGGCGTTCCAAACGGCAATATTGTGCTGGCTGGTTTTTCGCAAGGCTGCGCCATGACCTTGCACACAGGCATTCGGGCGCCCTTTAAACTCGCGGGCCTCATGGGTTTGTCAGGCTATTTACCGTTAGGTGATTTAGCGCAGGCCGAACATCATGCAGCCAACCTCGATACACCCATTTTTTTAGCGCACGGCAGCTATGACCCAGTCGTGGTGCCCGAACGCGCCGATGTTACGCGCGCCAAACTTCAAGAACTTGGTTACAAGGTGCAGTGGCACACTTACCCGATGCCGCATTCTGTTTGCCCAGAAGAGATTGCTGATATTTCGCAATTTTTACAAAGTGTTCTTGTCTAGAACTGCGACGACCTTTACGCAGGCACCTTGACCACACCAGGTCATTTTTGAGCCGGCAAGTGCATTTTGAAATCGCTTGATTTTGGCGATATCGCACTAGGCTTGAGTGTGACCTCGTGAGAGGTCGCATTCAAGTTTTAACGTATATGCTGACGTCAAGGCGCTTTCTTATATTTATTTGTATTTCTCTAAACTCTATTCGCCTCACATTATGACCTCTGCTTCAACTCCAGTTCGTACCCGTTTTGCCCCCTCGCCCACTGGCTTTCTTCACTTAGGTGGCGCGCGCACCGCATTATTTTCGTGGGCGTTTGCACGTCACTTTGGCGGCACGTTTATTTTGCGGGTTGAGGATACCGATCTTGAACGCTCGACGCCAGAGGCGGTACAAGCGATTCTTGACGGCATGAACTGGCTAGGCCTCACCCCAGATGAAGGCCCGTTCTATCAGATGCAGCATATGGAGCGCTACCGTGCTGTCGTTGCAAGTATGTTGGCTGCGGGTACAGCCTATCATTGCTACAGCTCAAACGAAGAAGTCGAAGCGATGCGAGACCTTGCGCGCAGCAAGGGCGCAAAACCACGCTATGACGGCACTTGGCGCCCCGAACCAGGCAAGGTCTTGCCGCCAGTACCCGCCGATCGCAAACCCGTTGTGCGCTTCAAAAGCCCCCAAGATGGTGCAACCGCCTGGATCGATCTGGTGAAAGGCCCGATCAGTTTTGAGAACACCGAGCTCGACGACCTGGTGATCGCCCGCCCCGATGGCACACCTACCTATAACTTTTGCGTCGTCGTTGATGACTGGGATATGCGCATCACCCACGTGCTGCGCGGTGATGACCACGTCAACAACACCCCAAGACAGATCACAATTTTGCGAGCACTTGGCGCCCCAGTCCCCGAGTACGGCCACGTGCCGATGATCTTAGGCCCCGACGGCGAAAAACTCTCAAAACGCCACGGCGCAGTGAGCGTGATGGAGTACGACCGAGACGGCTACCTACCCGAGGCCATGATTAATTATTTGGCCCGCCTGGGCTGGAGCCACGGCAACGACGAGCTGTTTTCGCGCGCCCAACTCGTTGAGTGGTTCGATCCACAACACCTGTCTAAGTCAGCCGCCCAGTGGGATCCAAAAAAACTCAACTGGGTGAACGCCCACTATATTAAGCAAAGCGACGACAGCGCGCTTGCGCAAATCGTTGCCCCCCGCATCACCGCCCGCGGCGGCAACCCGGCCCAAGTCGACCTATCAGCCGTTGTCAAACTCTTAAAAGACCGCGCCGAGACCCTAGAACAACTGGCCGAGGGCGCCATGCTCTTTTGCGGCCCCTTCACACCAGCTGCAGACGACCTAATCGCCCAACACCTCACCGAGCCCGCCCGCAACGCCCTACGCGATTTCGCGATCCAAGCCGCACAAACCCCTTGGACCCGCGAAGCCCTAGCCGCCCTAATCAAAACAGTACTGGCCACCCACACCCTAAAAATGCCCCAGCTCGCCATCCCACTTCGCGTAGTCGTCGCCGGCACAGCCCAAACCCCAGCCGTAGACGCTGTCCTAGAAATATTAGGCAAAGACACAGTGCTAGCCCGCCTAGCCAACATCTGACCGCAAGACACTACCCCAGCCACCACCGCATGCCACCACTGCAGCGCTGACACAGCACCTGAGCTGCGTATTTTGCCCGGCCAAAATACCAGCGCCGGGGCTGAGGCAGTGCGTGCGAAATAAGGAAGTTGTGCTTTCTATATAAAGAAAGCAGCGCGTATAAAACGCAACAGCGCTTTAAGCGTTACAGCAGCCGAAAACTAGGCGGCACCTTCTGTGCCACCTCAGGCCGACTATTAGGTCGATCTTCGCGGTAGGTCAGCCGAGTCGAGTCATTACGCTCGATGATGTAGGTGTTGGTGTAGACCGGATCCCGATAATCTACCAACTCTCCGTTCGAGCGACTCACCCGCGCCACCAGCTTGCCGGCTGGCGCGTCCCAGCAACCCGTCTCACGCAGCTCAGAGCGAATGTTGCGCCCCTGCTTGACCCGCGTCTGCTGTCGCATTTTGCCGTCAGCAGAGAGCGTCAACAATGTTTGGATCTCGCCCGCCACCCCACTTTGCTTGCGCACAACATACCAGCTACCAATCAATGGATGCTGAGCAGGGGGCGTGACACAAACAGGTTCGATCAGGCCGTCAGGGGCCAAGATCAACGCCGAATCAGGAGGCCGGGGGATCCCACAGGCAGCCAGCAACCCTAAGCAGCTCAACACCAAGCCTCTGCATACACCCCGATCAAACATTGCCATCCCAACTGTTGTTGTATTCATCATCTCGAAAATGCC
>JBIIWK010000042.1:0-14889 GCA_044338955.1 Burkholderiaceae bacterium | reverse complement strand
CGATCAAAACCCGCAAAAAACCAACCCTTCTTTTCATCGACGGGTTTAATCCGAATGAATTGTGCGGCCTGTGTGGGCTTAAGCGTGACCGCGTTGATACCACTGATCAGCGCAGTGGCTGCAATCACCAGCGCAAACTGTCGATACATCTGACCCGTAATACCGGCGATAAACGAGGCCGGCAAAAACACGGCCATGAGCACCAAGGTGATACCGATGATCGGGCCCATCAACTCGGTCATGGCATTGATTGCGCCTTGGCGGGGGGTTTGGCCATGTTCAACCTTTTTTGCCACGCCCTCGACCACCACAATGGCATCGTCGACCACGATACCAATACACAACACGATCGCAAAAAGTGTCAGTAAGTTAATCGAAAAGCCCATACCCGCCATGCAGGCAAACGCACCAATCAGAGTCACCGGAACCGTTGTCGCAGGTACCAGCGTTGCTCGCCAGTCTTGCAAAAACAGCATAATAACCAGCAGCACCAAAATACCCGCTTCAAACAAGGTGTGATAAACCTCGTTGATTGAAGCCGTCACAAACATGGTCGTGTCGAACGGGATTTCCCATTTAATTTCTTTCGGAAAATTCTTTGAGATTTTTTCCATCTCGGTGCGTACCGCTTTTGCGACGGCAATGGCGTTTGCCGAAGGCAACTGATAAATTGCAATACCGCCCGCAGGTCGATCGTCTAAGCGAAAAAATTGGCTGTAGTTCTGACTGCCCATTTCAATACGCGCCACATCGCGCAGCCGGGTCATCTCGCCCTGCTCGTCGACTTTGATCAGAATCTGACCAAACTGCTCAGGCGTATCCATCGCGCTGGTGACATTCAGCGTGAGCTGAAAATCTTGACCATTGGGTACAGGCGGCGCACCGAGCTGACCTGCGGCCAGCATCAAGTTTTGTCGACTAATCGCAACACTAATGTCAGCAGGCGTCAGGCTGCGCATATTGAGCTGTGCTGGGTCAAGCCAGACCCGCATGCTGTAGTTGCCGACCCCAAAAACGTTTGCCGCAGCCACCCCTTGAATGCGCGCCAGTCGGTTTTGCATTTTTAAGTTGGCAAAATTACTTAAAAATAAGGCGTCGTGTTCAGGGTTGCTAGACGTGAGCGTGACGAACTGCAAAATCGCAGTCGACTGCACCTTAGTCGTGACCCCTTGACGCTGCACCGCCTGGGGCAAAGACGGTAACGCAATCGCTACCCGATTTTGCACGTTCACCTGTGCGATGTTTGGATCGGTACCCACCTCAAAGGTCACAGTCAGCGTGTAACGCCCATCATTAGTCGAGTCAGACTCCATGTACAGCATGCTTTGCACACCGTTGACCTGATTCTCGATATTACTTGCCACTAACTGTTGCACCAACGCGGCGCTGGCGCCAGGCCAGTTGGTGGTCACCTGCACCGTAGGCGGCGTCATCGGTGGATATTGCGAAATCGGTAAGCCGAAAATAGAGACCGCACCAATGAGCATCGTGATCAAAGCAATCACGTTGCCCAGCACGGGGCGTTCGATAAAGTATTTTGAAAGCATGGGGTGTCCTGTTGCCTGACTGTTTTAGCGTGCAGGTAAAGGCGCGACTGTTGCCATCTCTGGGTTGACGGTCTGACCAGTGCTGATGTTGATGAAGCCAGTGAGCACAAACGTTTCAGTATCTTTTAGACCCTGAGCAATTTCAATCAAAGCACCGAACCGTTGCCCCGTCTTAATCGCACGGCGTTCAACTTTTTTGTTGTCATCCATCACAAAAATATAGTCGCCTTGCTGATCAGTCTGCACCGTGCGCGCAGGGATCAGCACAGACTTGCGCACATCGCCGTACTCGGCCAACACCTTGCCATACAGGCCAGGGATCAATTCAAACTTGGCGTTAGGCAACTCAGCGCGCAACTGCAATGAACCCGTGCTAGTACTGAGCAAATTCGCCGAAAAATCAAGTGCGCCCTTATGCGGAAAGCCTTTCTCGCCTTGCAACTGCACATAGACCGGCAGGGCGTTGACCAGTGACTTACGATTATCGTCATTAACGTATTGCTTTTGATACTTCAGCAGGTCGCGCTCGTTGATATAAAAGTAAACATAGATTGGATTAATTTTTTGGATCGTAGCCAGCTTGATCCCTTGGGGGCTACTACCCAAATAATTGCCCACATCAATCAAATGGCGGCCCATCAGCCCATCAAAAGGCGCGCGCACCTCGGTATAGCTCAAGTTCAGCTGCGCGAGCTTTAAGTTCGCTTCAGATTGCAAAAATGCCGACAAGGCCTTATCAACCGAAGCTTGTGAGGTTGCATTATCTTTTAACAACGCCTTTTGACGCGCCAACTCGATTTTGGCTTCGGTGTAAATCGCCTGCGTCAGGTTGACCTGCTGAATATACTGATCTTGCTCAATCACAAACAACAGCTGATCTTTTTTTACAAAAGCACCATCGGCAAAGTTGATTTGACTGAGGTAGCCCGGCACCCTCGCCTCGAGGTTGACTGTCAACAGCGGCGAAATCACGCCGTCAAAAATCTCATAGCTTCGCACGTCTTGCATCACCGGCTTAGCAACGGTCACTTTAATCGGCGGGGCTGCAACGACTGGCTTTTTTTCGCAGCCGACAAGTATCAACCCAACGCACAAAGCAAGGGTCAGGGCTGCGGTGCGCATGAGCGGGGTACGCATTAAGGGGCTCATTGAATGGTCTCACTCGACTGAACTAAACGTGGATCGGGTTGGTGATTCAGGGCGTTGCCCCAGTTGGTACGTTGCTTCATTTCGGCCACCATCGCTTCAGGCAAGGCTGGTGTTAACAAATCGCCAGACCAGCCACCGCCCAAAGATTTAAACGCCGACACATAACCCAGCAAATTATTTGAGTTAGTTTGTACCAAAGTACTTTGTACTAGCAACAGTTGCTGCTGGGCAATGATCACGGTGCTGTAATCGACCTGCCCGGCCTTGTAGCGATCTAGCGCCAGTTTTGCAGCTTGCCCGGCGGCAATCACTGATTTTTTAAGATCGGCAGCCGAGCTGCGGGTGGTTGAAATCGTGATCAGTGCGTCTTGCACTTCTTTTTGCGCCTGCAACACCAGATTTTGATACGTCAACACGCTTTGTTGAAAAACGGCGTCCTGCACACGGACTTGATCGGTAATGGCGCCGCGGTAAAACAACGGAAACAAGAAGCCGCCCGCAATCGAGGTATTGCGGTTGTCCCAAGAAAACAAGCCCGACTGATTAGTGTTGCTGGTTGTGACACTTTGAAAACCAAAAAAGCCGCTTAAGGTAAAACTTGGGTACAGCGCCGCTTCGTTGACACCAATCAAAGCCGACTGCGCAGCCGCCGCGTATTCAGCTTGCAAAACATCAGGGCGGCGTCTAAGCAAGTCTTTGGGGATACCCACTTGCAAGGCCGCGGGTGCCGCAAGAACAGCTTTGCTGCTTTGAAAGTTTTGCTCGTAATAGTCGGGCGATTCACCCAACAAAATGCTCATGGCGTATTGATACATTTTGAGCGAAGCAATCAAGGTTGGGATTTGTGATTTTGTCTGCTCGTATTGCGACTCAGCCTGACTTAAATCGAGTAATGAGGTCGAACCATTTTTGTAGCGTGACCCCGCAATGCGCAAGCTTTCAGCCTGTAATGCCAGATTGGTTTTTGCAACTTGAATCAGGCCTTCGTAATTGCGAATATTGATGTAGGTGTTGGCCACATCAGAGGCCAGCGATACATCTGCCGAATAAAATGCGGCCGCCACCGAAATGTAAGACGACATCGTGCTTTCGATACCGCGGCGATACTTACCCCAGAAGTCGATTTCCCAGTTCGCCTGAATCATCAGGTTGCGGGTATTTGAAAGCGGCGAGGTGTTGAGATATTGCGTTAAGGCGTTTGGATTGTCATTGCGCGCAGTTGAGCCACTGAGTGCGACTGTGGGCAAGAGCGTCGCCTCAGATACCCCTAACTGCGCGCGGGCTTGCGCAATACGCAAGGCAGCGCGTTGCAGAGTCAGGTTGTCACTGGCTGCGCGTGCAAGTAGTTGATTGAGCGTTGGATCTTTGAAGCCGGCCCACCAAACAACCGGATTGATGCGCTGCGCATTGGTTGCCTCAAGCGCCTCGGTAAATTCGGTTTGTTTAGGCTGGCTGAATTGGTCTTGGACCTTGGTGGCGGGCCGCACATAATCGGGCCCAACCATACACCCTGACAAAGCGAGGCAAGCGCCAGTCAGCCAACCAAACAACGCAGATCGATTCATGGTGAAAACGATAAAAAAATATCAATGCTGGATAGTAAAGCAAATTCGAATGACAGCAGGCTACAGGCTTCAGTCAATTGAGTCGGTTAACAAGCACATTGAGACCTCAACAGCCAGCCAACTGACCGCATCACCGGGCACATTAAAGCCTCTGCAGCAAGTCAACTGACTGCGTCACCCAACGCATTTGCGCCTCGACATCCAGTCAAGTGCTTTGTTCATTAGGCACAACTTGAAGTCTCGGTCACCGGTTAAGAAAGTTAATCAACTTGCGCACCCGAAATACGCACAATTTCAGCCCATTTGGCAATATCAGCCTTGTGAATCTTGGCAAACGCCGCAGGGCTAGGATCTTGCGCTGGGGTGATTCCTTGGGTTTCAGTCAACCATTTTTTAAACTCGGGCGTTGAGATGACTTGAGTCACAGCCGCGCTCATCTTGGCGGTAATCGCGGCGGGCAACTTTGCGGGCGCAAGCAAACCATACCAAGTGCTGCTTTCAAACCCAGGCAAATTACAAGCCTGCGCCATCGGCGGCACGCTGGGCAAAGCCTCTAAGGCGGTAGGTGTGGTCACGGCCAAACCAATATTTAAGCCACCTTTGATCGAGGCGATTGCCGGTGCGCTTTGGTTGAAGAAAAGATCAACGTCGCCCGCCAGTAAGGCAGTCATCGCGGGGCCCTGTCCGCGATAAGGCACGTGCACGATATCGACTTTAGCTGCACTGGCAAACTGCGCGGCCGACAGGTGGGTCGAGGCACCATTACCCGTCGAGCCATAATTGAGTTTGCCCGGGTTGGCACGAATCAGCGTGAGTAACTCGGCACAAGTTTTAATCGTGGGGTGTTTTTTAGTATTGATTAAGAGCACGTTTGGCACGTCACCCAAAATCGCAATGTGCGTAAAGTCTCGCTCGACATCAAAACTTAGCTTTTTATACAGCGCTGCATTAATGGCGTGCGTCCCAGCCGTCGCTAGTAAAAATGTGTAGCCATCAGGCTGTGCACGTGCCACAAAATCAGACGCCAAGTTACCCCCCGCCCCTGTCTTGCTGTCCGCCACAATCGGCACACCTAAAACGGCGGTTAGCGCCTCACCAAGCTTGCGGGCATATAGATCGGTGCCCGCACCATTTGGAAATCCGTTGATGATCGTGATCGCCCGACTAGGCCACGCCTCGGGTTGGGCAAGGGCTCCTGCACTCAGCATCAACCCAGCCAACAAACACACCACTTTTTTAGACCCTTGCAACATCGTCAATCCCCTAGTACTGTTGGTGAACAACTCGTTCGTGTCTGCCAAGCGCCTCAAACACACGTGCGGGCTTTAAGGCATCTGCGTGACATCAGGCTACCGTCACTGTATTAAAAAAAAAGCTTGCCCGGGCTCTGTGCATCAGCGCTGTTGACCCTGCCCAGAAATACGGCGGCAATGGTTCAGAGAGGCCTCAATCAAATTGTCGCTTGCTTCAGGCGTGCGAAACGCTGAGTGCGCCGACAGCGTGACGTTTTCGATTTTGGTGAAAGCGTGATCAACAGGCAAAGGCTCGATATCAAACACATCAAGACCGGCGTGACCAATTTTTTTCGACGCAAGCCCTGCGATGAGTGCCTGCTCATCAATCACGGCACCGCGCGCAGTATTAACCAGAATCACGCCATCGCGCATTTTGGCAATACGTTCGGCCGAAATAAACCCACGCGTGTCATCGTTGAGCAACAAATGCACGGACAACACATGGCTGCTTGCCAAAACCGTATCCAAGTCTACAAAGCGCACGCCTGAGTGGGTTTTCGGGCTACGGTTGTAGGCGATCACGTTCATGCCCGCACCGATTGCGAGACGCGCCATTTCAGCGGCGATACCGCCAAAGCCGATTAAACCCAAGGTTTTGCCGGTTAATTCAATACCATCCGTACGCAACCACTGGCCGGCACGCATCCCGCGATCCATGCGGGCAAAGCCTTTGGCGCTGGCCCACATGAGGGCAAAGGCGCACTCTGCAACCGCCGTATCACCATAGCCCTTAATAATGTGCACTTCGATACCGATTTCGGCAAGCGCCTCGGGGTTCATGTACGAGCGCGCACCGGTGCCTAAGAACACGATGTGCTTGAGGCCTTTGCATTGTTTGGCGATCTCGACAGGCACCGAGGTGTGGTCGACGATCAGGATTTCAGCGTCGCCCATGACGCCGGGGACCTGTTCGGGGGTAATGTCGGGTTGTTCGTTGACCAACAACGCGATATCGTCGGGTTGGTGCAAGCGGCGCGCCACGTCGGCCAAACTGCCATTGGCATCAATAAATACAGCTTTCATTTAGCAAAATCCAAATCAAACACAATACCGACATCATAACGGGGCTTTGACCTGACAGCATCACGTTTCTGCGTTGGGCGCGGCTGCACCAATCTCGCGACCAAAGCGCTGCAGACAAAACGCTTATTCGACGAGTAGAGAACCGCGCGCGAAAGCGCAAATGCTACGATTCGCCATTGCAGGTGGCGCCATAACCAGAAGGATCTACTTTGAGCAAAGCAGAGCACGTTGTCATCATCGGCGCAGGGATCATCGGTGCGGCAAGCGCCTTCCATTGCCTGGATGCGGGCCTTCAAGTCACCTTGATCGAGCCCGAAACACCCGGCGCCTCGCAGGCTTCGAGCTATGGCAATGCGGGTTGGCTCTCTTCGCACTCGGTTCTCCCACCTGCCTCACCCGGCATCTGGAAGCAAGTCCCCGCCTGGTTAGCCGATCCGTTGGGCCCCCTTTCGGTGCGTTGGCGGTATTTTCCGCGCGCCTTACCCTGGTTGGTGCGCTATCTGGCTGCGGCCTGGACCTATCCAAAAATCGAACGTACCGCGCATGCGCTGCGCAGCCTGCTGGCTGGCGCACCAGAATTGCACCAACACATGGCGCAGCAAGCCGGTGTCGGTGAACTCATTGCGCGCAGCGGCTTGCTGCACGCTTTTTTATCGCGCGAGCACTTTCTGCTAGATGCCAAGGCTTGGGCGATTCGCCGCAAAGAAGGCATCACCTGGCAAGAGCTCGACGCCGACGCCCTCGTGAAACTTGAGCCAGACCTTGACCCCAAGTACACCTTTGGCGTCTTTGTCGCCGAGACCGGCAGCTGTCGCAACCCCGGCGACTACACGGCAGCCTTGATTCGCCACGCACAGACCCGCGGCGCCACCTTGTTGCACGCCCGCGCAACGGGCTTTCGCATCGAAAACGGATCACTCAAAGCGGTATTAACCGAAACTGGTGAGGTGTTGTGTGACAAGGCTGTGATTGCGGTAGGCGCACGCTCAAAGGCCTTTGCTGCCATGGCGGGCGATAACGTTTCGTTAGAAACCGAGCGCGGCTACCACGCAGTCGTGACAGGCGTTGACGTCGGTCCACGCGTACCCACCATGTTTGCCGATTGTAAAGTGATCGTGACACAAATGAACAAGGGTCTGCGGGTCGCCGGTCAAGTCGAAATTGCAGAGGCTGACGACACGCCCAACTGGCGCCGCGCCGAAATCTTGCGCGACCACTTGCTTGCCTTGTACCCCGCCCTGCCACGCAACTTGGCGCCCGCGCAGATTCAAATTTGGATGGGACGTCGGCCCAGCACCCCAGACGGGCTGCCTTGCCTTGGCCTGGCCTCTGGCAGCACAGATGTGATTCATGCCTACGGCCATGGTCATATTGGACTGGTAAGCTCGGCCAGAACTGGGCGTATAGTGGCTCAATTGGCTGCGGGCCACAAACCCGAAATCGATTTGAGCCCCTTTAGCCCGACACGCTTTAGCTAAACTGCGCAAAACCCGAGATCAACATGAAAAGTTCAGATTTGCACGACGACAGTGAAGATGTTGAATACACGCCGGCCGAACGTGCGAACGCCGCCAAAAAAAGCACGTGGGTCAGCGTTGTCGTCAATGTCATTTTGTCTGTCACCCAGATCACTGTGGGTATTTTTGCCAAATCGCAGGCCTTGATCGCCGATGGCGTGCACTCGCTTTCAGATCTGATTTCTGATTTTGTCGTGCTCTTTGCAAGCCACCATAGCCAAAAAGATGCGGATCAAGACCATCCCTACGGCCATCAGCGTTTTGAAACAGCCGCTTCAATGGTGGTGGGAGGCTTACTGTTGGCCGTGGCCTTTGGCATGCTGTGGTCAGCCTTTGAAAAGTTAAAAGATCCACACACCATTCCTGAGGTGCATAGCAGCGCGCTATGGGTTGCAGCCATCGCCCTTGTCGCAAAAGAAACGCTATTTCGCTACATGCTACGTATCGCCAAAGCAGTCAAATCGAGCATGCTTGTCGCGAACGCCTGGCATGCTCGCTCTGATGCTGCCTCATCGTTAGTGGTCGCGGTAGGCATTATCGGCAACTTGCTTGGCTATCCGATTTTGGATCCAATTGCCGCACTGATCGTTGGCTTGATGGTCGGCAAAATGGGCTGGGATTTTGGTTCTGACGCCTTTCATGACCTGATGGATCGCTCGGCCAACGATAAAGAAGTTCAAGCGATCACTGAAACCCTGTTGCAAACCCCTGGCGTTTTGGGTGTGCATGATGTGCGTACCCGCAAAATGGGTGACATGATCATCGTCGACGCCCACATTGAAGTCAGTGCGTTTCTAACAGTTGAAACCGGACACGATATTGGCTTAGCGGCACGACATGCTGTGATGCAGCGCCATCGCGTACTCAATTTGCTCACGCATATTGATCCGGTGCCCTCAAAAACAGATCCAAAAGCGACCGTAACGAACACAGCAAAAGCCTAAAAGCATCTTCACTAGGCGCTTGAAAATACTACGTGGGTGCCGCGAAAAGCATTGCTGAACTCGATCAAGGCAAATTCGTGCTCCACCCGCTAACTACTCAAAATAAGATTCGAGCTAAGACCGAATAATCGAGCAAAAAATGAACTCAACACAGGCACCCGCCCGCCGCACACTGTTTGAAAAAATCTGGGATCAGCATGTCGTCATGCCCCGCTCTGCGGGACCCTCATTGCTGTACATCGATCGTCATATTATTCATGAAGGTTCGTTTCACGCCTTCAAAGATCTGCGTGCGCGCGGCCTGACGATTCGTAACCCCCAACAAGTGTTCGGTGTTGCGGATCACTACGTGCCAACCACCAGCCGCGACCCCAGCGATGCCGTCACCCAAGAGATCAAAGAGGTGATCCTCAAGTTCGACGACAACATGAACTGGTCTGGCGCAAACTATTTTTCTATCAAAGATCCACAGCAAGGCATTGTTCACGTTGTAGGCCCCGAACAAGGCATTTCGTTACCCGGCTCTATCATCACCTGTAGCGACAGTCACACCTCTACACATGGTGCGATGGGCGCGATGGCATTTGGGGTTGGGCAGTCAGAAAGTATGCACATCATGGCGACCCAAACGCTTTGGCAAACCAAGCCCCTTCAGATGCGTATCGAGTTGACAGGTAAACCCGCTGCTGGTGTAGGTGGCAAAGATATCATCCTAGCTGTGATCGCTAAATTAGGCGTCGCAGGCGCGGTGGGTTACGCCATTGAATATGCGGGTAGCGCTTTGCAATGGTTATCGCTTGATGAGCGCCTGACGATGTGCAATATGACCATCGAGGCTGGTGCACGCTCGGGGCTGATCGCCGCCGATGATCTTGTATTTGATTATTTATATGGACGCAAGTTTGCGCCCCAAGGCGCCGCCTGGGATCAAGCGCTGCGGGTCTGGAGGCAATTGCCGTCAGATGACGGCTGTCACTTTGATCAAACCCTGAGTATCGACGTCACGCAACTATCGCCCATGCTCACGTGGGGTACCACACCAGATACCGGGGTGGCTATTGACGGCGTGATTCCAGATCCGTCACTCCTGACCGATCCTCACGCCAGACAAGCGGCCTTGGCCGCACTGACCTATATGGATTTGGCGCCAGGTACCGTCTTGAGCACGATCAAAATTGATCGCGTATTTATTGGCTCGTGTACCAATAGCCGCCTCTCTGACTTACGCCTGGCTGCAGACATTCTGCGTGGACGACGCGCCGTGGTACCAGGCATCGTGGTGGCAGGTTCAATGTTGATCAAACAGGCAGCCGAAGCCGAGGGTCTGGATAAGGTTTTTCAAGCGGCCGGCCTTGAATGGCGCGAGCCGGGTTGCTCGATGTGCGTGGGTATCAACGGCGACTTAGCGCTGGCAAATGAACGGGTCGCATCAACCTCTAACAGAAACTTTGTGGGGCGCCAGGGCCCTGGGGTGCGCACGCACCTTGTCGGCCCCGCCATGGCTGCGGCAGCGGCAGTGACAGGTCACTTTACCGATGTACGCACTTTAATGAGTCAACAATAATATGCAAGCCTTCACGCACTTACGAGCGCTCGCGGTGCCTCTCGAGGGCCGTAATGTCGACACCGATCAGATTATTCCGGCGCGGTTTTTAAAAAAGAACCGCGACGAGTTGTATAAAAATTATTTATTTCATGACTTGCGTTTTGATGAACACGGCACACCACGCACAGACTTTATCTTGAATCACCCGCTGTTCAGCGGCGCACAAATTCTGGTCGCAGACGAAAACTTCGGTTGCGGGTCGTCGCGCGAAGGTGCTGTCTATTGCTTAGCTGATTATGGAATTCGTGCCATTTTGGCACCCAGTTTCGGCGATATCTTTTTCAATAACTGCCTGAAAAATGGTTTGTTGCCGGTTCGACTGAACGCCAAAGTTTTAGCCGCGATTCGACAGGCGTTACTGAGCTCAACCGAGACCAATGACTCAGCCCGCGACATTACGATTGATCTAGCTGCCTGTACAGTCAAAGCCCCGGGCCTAAACGCGCCGCAAATATTCACGATGGATCCCTTCTGGCATGAATGTTTGCTCAGAGGTGTGGATGAGCTCGCTTTGACCTTGAGCTATGCTAACGACATCGAAAACTTTGAACGACAGCATCGCAGCGCGCATCCTTGGCTGGCAAGCTGACTGATCAAACTACCGCCCTCCATCTTTGGCTGATAGCTTGAATGATTGACCGATAGCCATCCTCGTTTAAGCAACAACCGCACAACGCTCATCCTTAGCAGACACATTGAATACTCAAACCATGACACTTCCTTTAAGCGGCCTGCGGGTCATTGAACTTGGGCAACTCATTGCAGGCCCCTTCGCTTCAAAAATGCTAGGCGAATTTGGTGCCGACGTCATCAAGGTTGAACCCCCAGAAACCGGTGATCCCTTACGTACCTGGCGCATGCTGCATGATGGCACTTCGGTTTGGTGGGCCGCACATGCGCGTAACAAGCGCTCGATCACGCTGAATCTGCGCGAACCTGAAGGCCAAGACGTGATTCGCCAGCTGGCCAAAGATGCCGACATTGTGATCGAAAATTTTCGACCTGGTGCCCTAGAAAAATGGGGCATCGGCTTTAAAGACTTGCATGCCATCAATCCCAAATTAATCATGCTGCGTGTGTCAGGCTATGGGCAGACCGGCCCCTATAAAGATCGCCCTGGGTTTGGTGTGATTGGCGAAGCGATGGGCGGGTTACGCTACCTCACAGGCGAACCCGGACGCCCTCCGGTACGCACAGGCGTTTCGATTGGCGACACCTTATCGGGTTTGCATGGCGTGATCGGCGTCTTGATGGCCTTGCGCCACCGCGAGCAACAAGGCGGTGTCGGGCAAGAAGTTGATGTCGCCCTGTACGAATCTGTTTTCAATATGCTTGAAAGCGTATTGCCTGAGTATTCTAAGTTTGGTGCGATTCGGCAGCCGTCAGGTGCCAGCATGCCAGGCATTGCACCCACCAACGCTTATTTATGCAAAGACGGCAAATACGCATTGATTGCTGGTAATGGTGACAGCATCTACAAGCGCTTGATGGAAATGATTGATCGTGCAGATTTAGCAAACGATCCAAAACTCGCCCGCAACACGGGGCGTGCTGAGCATTCTGATTTAATTGACGCTGCGATTGCTGCCTACACCGAGCAACATTCACTCGATGATGTCTTGACGGCCATGAATGCCGCAGGTGTGCCAGCCGGTAAAAGTTATGATGCCGCAGATATTGCAAACGATCCGCACTACCAGGCGCGCGACATGATTTTAAATGCGACCCTGGCCGATGGCTCGATTGTGCAGGTTCCAGGCATCGTACCAAAGCTGAGCAAAACGCCCGGGCAGATTACCCGCGCCGCGCCCGCGCTTGGGCAACATACAACCGAAGTTTTAGAGTCTTTGGGGATCAGCGCTGCACAACAAGCAGACTGGAAGGCCCGAGGGGTGATTTGACGCAAAGTGCTCAAAGCGATGAACCCTCAACAGAGGGTTCAAGACGTGAGCTTTGCACTAAGGTCAGACCAACACAGCAGCTACACCACGTGTACCTCAAACTCACCCAAACCCGCGACATGGCCAATCATCTTGTCGCCTTTTACCACGGCACCCACACCCTCAGGCGTACCGCTAAAAATCAAATCGCCGGCTTTCAATTCAAACAAGCCTGACAAGTAGGCAATACTCTCTGGAATGTTCCAGATCATTTGCGACAGGTCGCTTGTCTGCTTTTGAATACCATTCACCGAGAGCGTGATACTGCCCTGCGACAAGGTGCCCGTGAGTGCGCGAGGATGAATCGGACCAATCGGGCCAGAGGCATCAAAGCCTTTGCCGATTTCCCAAGGGCGGCCTTGTTTTTTGCATTCGTTTTGTAAATCACGACGTGTCATGTCAAGGCCGAGTGCATAACCAAACACGCAGTCGTTAGCCTGATCGACGGGGATATTCACGCCGCCACTGCCCAGCGCTACGACAAGTTCCATCTCGTAGTGCAAGTTAGCCGTTTTAGAGGGATACGGGATTTGGCCTGGTTTGCCTGCTGGAATCGCCACTAAGGCATCGGCTGGCTTACAGAAAAAGAAAGGATCTTCACGACCGGTGAAGCCCATTTCTTTTGCGTGCTCAGCATAATTACGGCCGACGCAATACACACGCCGAACCGGAAACAATTCATCGCTTCCCATAATTGGCAAGCCAACGATACTCGGTGCTTCTACTGCATAGGTGGTCATGTTTGAATCCTGATCTTTGAAATGACAAATTAACTTTTTGTAGGCTTACTGCTATTTGAGGCGAGCGGCGGTGACTATTCAGTTGGGCCACCGCCCATCGAGATAAGTGGCGTTAAGATTTTGCCGAGTCGCCACGACTTGAGGCAAGTGGTGGTACCGAAGGGTTTGCATGCTCACCACTCCCCTCTGTAAGAGGCGCTGGAGACAAGTCTGCACGCTCACCACTTTGTGTGGCACGTGGCTGAACCGACGCATTTGTATTCTCGATTGCAGTCTCGGCACGTGCGCCGGGCCCAGCATAAGCCGACACAGCAGCCGGTTCGGCCAAGTGCGCGATCGGGGCACTGTCAAAGTACTCATCAAATTCATTGGGTGGTGAAGGCGTGTACGTACCTGAGGCAGAAGCCCCCTGAACATCGGTGCCGCCAAAGGTGATGGCTGGGCCAGACACGTCTTTGGCCCAATCCACCGGAAACCCACTATCCGTTAAGTAAGCCAAGCCCTCGGCATGAAATACGCCAGGATCTGAATCAACATCTGCTGCAGGTAGGTGAGAGTCAGCAAGTAGCACAGGCAAAACGGTACCAACTGCAGTCGCTAAACGCCACTGCGTCGCCGCCTCTTGGGGCCGCTCGAGCTTATCAAACAAACTGGCCAGCAGCGCATGCACACGCGCATCGCTGCGACGCGCCAAGCTACGGGTGAGATAGAGCTCAGCCTGGCCCCACAGCTGGCCAGATAAACAAAGATTGCCCAACGTGGTCAATAACTCTGGGGCTTCAGGGGTCTTGAGCAACCAGCCTTCAGTTTTTTCGAGTCGACGAGCCACCTGCGAGGGCTCGCAGCGCGCGTACGCCTCAAGCAAACGCGGATCGAGTTCGCGTTCAAGAGCGGCCTCTAGAATCTTTGAGGCCTCTTGCGACTGCCCCGCAGCCTCAAAAGCCGCAGCCCCAGCCAAAGCAACCTCTGGTAGTGTTCGCTCGTCTGACTTCAGATCCTTCCAGATTTTTTGCCAATCGCCCGAATGCAAGGTTTCACGCAAACGCGCAGCCGCAGCAGTTTCAATCAACGCACGCGCCTCAATCACCGGTAAAGCTTTACGCCGGCTTAAAGTACGCGCCAATACAAACACTTGATCCGAGCGGCCAAGTTGACGATACGCGCGCAGCAGCAAACGCAAGGTGTGCACGTGTCGGGCACCGGCTTGCTGAAGCGGCAAGAGCACATCCAGCGCCTGCTGGGCTAGCCCTTGATCCAAATACAAATCAGCGGCGGCGGTTGCAACGGCCTCGGTCAAGCCAGTATCTTGCCCCGCTTTGTCTTTGGCAAGCGCAAGTAACTTATCTCGCCTAAGGTACTCACCCAAGGCATGGGCCGCACGCGCGGCAGATAAGCCGGCTAACACTTGGCGATTGGCGCTACGCGTTTGGTCTAAAAGTTTGGTGAGATCTTTTTCGGCGTTTGAGTAGCGCCCTTCAAGCAGTTCAGTCCAGCCTTGCTCAAGTAATTCGTGATCACGCCGTACCTGTCTGCGACCATGCCAAGCGCGCACCCGCATGGGGA